>DATCWU010000365.1:0-9151 GCA_036566165.1 Rhodanobacter sp.
CGCTCCCCCCGCCGCAGGCGGCAACGCCCAGGGCCACTGCGACGCACAAAGTCACCTGACGGAGCAGCAGTTGTGGATGCAAGATTTTCATCAATTGTTATCCCCGGAGTGTGCCCGGCGCGACGACCTGCAGCAGCCGACATTCGTCATCTTCGCACAACAAAAAAACAATGAAACGTCCGCCTGACACCGTTGCAAAGCCAGGTTCCGGGATTTGCCGTAATTCGCGAGTGGCTGCGATAATCCGCTAATTGCTTGCAGGGCGCCGCGCCCTGGAGCGCTTACGTGGAGTCACCATGTCGGATGTCAGCATTGTCATTGCCGGGGCCAAGCGCACGGCCATCGGTTCGTTCCTCGGCCAATTCACCGGTGTTCCTTCCCCGGAGTTGGGGGCCACGGCCATGCATGCCGCCCTGGAGCAGTCTGGCGTGCCGGCGGCCGAGGTCAGCGAGGTCATCATGGGCTGTGTGTTGTCCGCCAACCTCGGCCAGGCACCCGCGCGCCAGGCGTCGTTCGCCGCCGGCCTGCCAGCCAGCGTCGGCTGCACCACCATCAACAAGGTATGCGGCTCGGGCATGAAGGCCATCATGCTCGGCCATGACCTGATCAAGGCGGGCTCGGCGGCCATCGTGCTGGCCGGCGGCATGGAGTCGATGACCAACGCCCCGCACATGGTCAACGCCCGCGTCGGCATCCGCTATGGCGACGGCAAGCTGGTCGACCACATGGCGTGGGACGGCCTGACCAACCCGTACGACGGCAAGGCCATGGGCGTGTTTGGCGAGTTGTGCGCCGACAAATACCACTTCACGCGGGAAGAACAGGACGCCTTCTCCATTGAATCGGTCAAGCGGGCCAAGGCTGCGCAGCAGAACGGTGCGTTCGCCGAGGAAATCGTCGCGGTGACCGTGCATGGTCGCAAGGGCGACGTGCAGGTGGACACCGACGAACAGCCCGGGCGCTCCAATATCGAAAAAGTACCAAGCTTGAAACCGGCATTCCGCAAGGAAAACGGCACGATAACCGCGGCCAGCTCGTCAAGCATCTCCGACGGCGCCGCGGCCGTCGTGCTGTTGAGTGCCGAGGACGCCGCGGCCCGCGGCATCCAGCCACTGGCACGTATCGTCGCGCACGCCACTCACTCGCAAACGCCGGAATGGTTCACCACCGCGCCGGTGGGCGCGATCCAGAAGGTGCTGGAAAAAGCCGGCTGGAAAATCGGCGATGTCGACATCTTTGAAATCAACGAAGCGTTCGCGGTAGTGGCAATGGCACCGATGCGCGAACTCGGCATCCCGCACGACAAGATCAATGTCAACGGCGGTGCCTGCGCGCTGGGACATCCGATTGGTGCCAGCGGCGCGCGCCTGGTGGTGACGTTGATCAACGCCCTGCGCACCCGCGGCAAGCGGCGCGGGATCGCTACACTATGCATCGGTGGCGGCGAAGCCACAGCGATTGCGCTAGACTGCGGGGCTTGAGCCGGGGGCCGAACATTTCTGGTGCACACTTCGACAGCCGGCCAAACTTGCGCGCAACAAACGCAATAGTGGCTGCGGTACCGTTGCACAAAAAGCAGTACAAACCCTGCAAACGTACTATCCCGAATACATAACCAAACCGGCATTCCACGGTTAAGGAGATTCACCATGAAGCTTTCGCGTACCCTACTCGCCTCGGCGCTCGTTGCGTTGCTGGCGGCCTGCAGCAACGGCGCGCAGGACGCCCAACAGCCAGCTGAAGCAGCATCCCAAGCTGCGCCTGAGGCGGCGAGCGCAGCCACGGCCATGGCACCTGCTGCCACGGCCATGGCACCTGCTGGCGCCTCCACGGTAGCCGCAGCACCTGAAGGCATGAACTGGTTTGGTGGTCCGATCTACACTGGTGAACCGGCACTGGCGGCAACCGCCGCTTTGATCAAGGCGGGTGGCGGCGCCGACAATTTCAGTTTCCAGACCGCACTGGTCTCGATGCTGGGCGAAGAGACCGTCAACGCCGAAGTGGCCAAGCTGACCAAGCAGTATGGCGCTGACGAAGTGAAAGGCTTTGTCGACGGCATGACCTTCGCGGTGAAATCCGCGATCAAGCAGGCGACGGCCGCAGGCATCACGTTGCCGGAGGCACCGGCCGACTTGAAGGGTGCCGACCTGGCCAAGGCCCTGGTCCAGGCTGGTACTGCGCCGGATGGTACGTTCTGGTCCGGCTACCTGTTCGACAAGGCGCTGTCGAACAAGATCCACGTGCTGGTCATGACCGATATCGACCAGGCGGTGGGTCATGCCGCGGACGAGAGCACCCACAAGATCCTCAACCAGGCCATGTACGATGTAGCACAGGCGCTGGGCATGAAGGACGTCAAGCTCGCTACGCTGCACTGATTGCTGCAACTATCCGGACCACTTGCTGGTCCGGTTGCCCGACGCACGGCGCGGATCGACTCAGTCGATCCGCGCCGTGTTTGTATGGCGACACCACACGACACCTCCGGGCCGTCATCTCGACCAATGCGACGCCGCAAGCTGTGCCGGCTGTGCCGACATGCTCGAAGCCGATGACGTGCTGACGGCAGCGATCCTGCGCAGCATGCAAAGATTTCGTGACGCCCGCCAGCGGCCCGACCCTGGCCGCACTAATGCCAAACGTGACTTGACCGCGCCATGCACCGCGAACGCGACGCGACGGCCAGCGGTCAAAGTGTGCCGGCTGAAACCGTATAAAGCCGTGTAAACGGACAGCGCGCTACTACCTTTCTGACAGCCCGCTAAACCGGTTCATAACGAGCACTGAAGACCGCTGCAAAAAAAGTGGCGCGAGTTCACAGAAAGCGCTAATAATGCACGGCCATACGGCATTCCACGGCAAAGGAGATTCACCATGAAGTTCACGCGTACCCTACTCGCCTCCGCGCTTGTCGCGCTGTTGGCGGCCTGCAGCAACGGCGCGCAGGATTCCGCGCAAGACGCTCAGCAATCTGCTGACACTGCTCAGCAAGCTGCTGACTCGGCGCAGCAAGCTGCAGCCGCGGCCCCGACCACGGAGACGTCCCAGGCTGCTGATCAGGCCCAGACTGCTGCTGATGCAGCCGGCCAGGCTGCCGACCAGGCTCAGCAGGCTGCTGGCGCCGCGTCTGCGGCGGCTGCCCCGACCGGTAGCGTTGTTGACACTGCGAAAGATGCTGCTGCCAACGCGGCTGATGCCGCCGACAACGCCGCTGACGCAGCGAAAGATGCTGCTGACAAGGCGAAAGATGCAGCCAAGGACGCCACCAAGGGTCATTGATCGCAGTTGCAGGTTCCAGGAAAAACGGCCGCCTTGTGCGGCCGTTTTTTTTGCCCGTGATTCCCGCCGTTTCGGTTGACTCGGGCTGCCCGCTATCATCACTGGCCTTGCTTCCGGCTACGACGCCATGTCATCGCCGTCACGCCCACGCACCCATCGCCAGTATCAACGAGTCTGTATCAATGAGCACAATCGTTACGCAGATCGACCCGCGTTCCCCCGAATTCCAGGCAGCCAGCACCCATCTGGCGACCCTGGTGGAAGACCTGCAGCGCGAGCTTTTGCGCAGTGCCGCGGGCGGTGGTACCAAAGCGCGGGATAAACACGTGGCGCGCGGCAAACTCCTGCCGCGCGAGCGCGTACGTGCGCTGCTCGATCCCGGTTCGCCGTTTCTGGAGTTGTCTGCACTGGCGGCCCATGGCATGTACAACGATGTCGCGCCCGGCGCCGGGCTGATCACCGGCATTGGCCGGGTCAACGGCATGGAAGTGCTGGTCGTGGCCAACGATGCCACGGTCAAGGGCGGCACCTACTTTCCCATGACGGTAAAAAAGCACCTGCGCGCACAGGAAGTGGCGCTGGAGAATCACCTGCCATGCATCTACCTGGTGGATTCCGGTGGCGCATTCCTGCCGCTGCAGGACGAGGTGTTCCCGGACAAGGAGCATTTCGGCCGCATTTTCTACAACCAGGCACGCATGTCGGCGCTCAACATTCCACAGATTGCCGTGGTGATGGGTTCGTGTACCGCCGGCGGTGCGTACGTTCCCGCGATGAGCGATGAAACCATCATCGTGCGCGGCAACGGCACGATCTTTCTTGGTGGTCCGCCGCTGGTCAAAGCGGCCACGGGAGAAGTCGTCGACGCGCAAACGCTGGGCGGGGCCGAGGTGCATACCGCCATGTCCGGCGTGGCGGACCATTACGCCGAGAATGACGCCCACGCGCTGTCCATCGCCCGCGACATTGTCGGCAGCCTCAATCGGCACAAGGTGATGCCGCTGGCGCTGCGCGAACCGGTCGAACCGAAGTATCCGGCGCATGAGTTGTATGGCGTGATTCCGCAGGACACGCGACGGCCGTTTGATATCCGCGAAGTGATCGCCCGTATTGTCGACGGCTCGGAGCTGCATGAATTCAAGGCGCGTTATGGCAAGACCCTGGTGACCGGCTTCGCCCATATTCACGGTTATCCGGTCGGCATCGTCGCCAACAACGGCATCCTGTTCGCCGAAAGCGCACTCAAGGGCACGCACTTCATCGAGCTGTGCAACCAGCGCAACGTACCGCTGGTATTTCTACAGAACATCACCGGCTTCATGGTTGGCAAAAAGTACGAACAGGCCGGCATCGCCAAGGACGGCGCCAAAATGGTGACCGCCGTGGCTTGTTCGCACGTGCCTAAATTCACGGTGGTGATCGGCGGCAGTTTCGGCGCCGGCAACTACGCGATGTGCGGCCGTGCCTACGGCGCCCGTTTCCTGTGGATGTGGCCGAATGCGCGCATCTCCGTGATGGGCGGCGAACAGGCCGCGAGCGTGCTGGCCACGGTCAAGCGCGACGGCATCGAGGCGAAGGGTGGCGAATGGTCAGCCGCCGAGGAAGAAGCTTTCAAGGCTCCGCTGCGCGAGCAGTACGAACGCCAGGGCCATCCGTATTACGCCAGTGCGCGCTTGTGGGACGACGGCATCATCGACCCTGCCGACACGCGGCGCGTACTCGGTCTGGCGCTCTCCGCAGCGATGAATGCGCCCATCGAGCCACAGCACTACGGCGTATTCCGGATGTGAGCCGTCGCTTGCGAGACTCCCAAGTGCACCCGAAGGGCAAGTGCGTGCGGCCGTCTCCCCCACTGCAGCCATAGTGCGAACTCTTGCCGGAATGTAGGGCGGGCACTGTCCGCCGTTTTTCGGCATTTGCGATAACGCCGCCACCGCAAAAGCCGGCGGGCACTGCTCGCCCTACTAGGCAACGGCGGTCGCGGGGACTTGGTTCAGCCTTGCGCGTTGGTGTCGCGCAGGCGGATATCGTCGGGCAACATGTCCACGCGCTGGGCGCCGGCTTCGCGCGTGGACTCGAAGAAGCGCTGCACCTGCTGGCAGACCTCCATGGTGTTCTCGCGGGCGAGCGCCGAGACCAGAAACCACGGCTGGGTCCAGCCCAGCTCGGCAATGACCTGCTGCGCGATGGCGTCGCGTTCTTCCGGCGCCAGCATGTCGGTCTTGTTCAACACCAGCCAGCGCGGACGCTGCAGCAGCTCCGGGTTGAACTTCGCCAGCTCATGCTCGATCGCCCGCACCTGGGTCACCACGTCGCTGCCATCCTGGGGTGCAATATCGACCAGATGCAGCAACAGGCTGGTGCGCGCGACGTGCCGCAAAAACTGGATACCCAGCCCCGCTCCCTCGGCCGCACCCTCGATCAAGCCCGGAATATCGGCGATGACAAAGCTCTGGTCGCTGCCCAGGCGCACGACACCCAGATAGGGATGCAGCGTGGTGAACGGATAATCTGCCACGCGAGGGGTCGCGGCCGAGACGGCGCGAATGAACGTGGACTTCCCTGCATTGGGAAAGCCGAGCAAGCCAACGTCGGCGAGCACCCGCAGTTCCATCTTCAACTGGCGCAAGTCGCCGGGCGTGCCGGGCGTGGCCTTGCGCGGTGCACGATTGACGGAAGTCTTGAAATGCATGTTGCCCAGGCCGCCCTTGCCGCCTTGCGCCACCAGCATGCGCTGGCCATGGCGAACGAGGTCACCGATGACCTCAGCGGTATCGACGTTGGTGACCACGGTACCAATGGGCACGCGGATCGTCGTGTCCTCTCCGCCCTTGCCGTACATCTGGCTGCCCATGCCGTTCTGGCCGCGTTGTGCCTTGAACTGGCGTTGATGGCGAAAGTCCACCAGCGTATTCAAACCTTCATCGGCCACCAGCCAGACCGAGCCGCCATAGCCGCCGTCACCGCCGTCGGGACCACCCAGCGGAATGAACTTTTCGCGGCGAAAACTGACGCAGCCGTTGCCGCCATCGCCCGCCTGGACCGTGATGCTGGCTTCGTCGACAAATTTCATGAGGGGGAACCAGTTGGGTAGGAAAACGGGGGTGCATGCAGCGCCAACTTCGCCAGCGCACAGAAGCACGGTCGGCATCGCGTCAGCGCTCCCGGCCGATCAGCGCAGATGCGCCGGCACCAGAAAACAAAAGCCCCGCCGGGGCGGGGCCTTCGTCAGCGCATCGCGCACGGCTTACGCCGGCACGACATCGACAAAACGACGGCTCTTGTCGCCACGAACCTTGAACTGCACGGTACCATCGACCAGTGCAAACAACGTGTGATCCCGTCCCAGACCCACCCCGGTGCCCGGGTGAAACTGCGTGCCACGCTGGCGCACGATAATGTTGCCGGCCGAGATGGCCTGACCACCATATATCTTGACGCCGAGATATTTCGGGTTCGAATCGCGACCGTTGCGGCTGGAACCTACGCCCTTCTTATGTGCCATGACTCAGTGCTCCAGGTGCTCAGGCGTTGATGCCCGTGATTTCGATTTCAGTAAAATGCTGCCGATGACCCTGTTGACGCTTGTAGTGCTTGCGGCGGCGGAATTTGATGATACGGACCTTGTCCGCGCGACCGTGCTGACGCACCGTGGCACTGACCGTTGCGCCTTCCACCAGCGGCGCGCCGACCACAATCGACTCGCCAGTACCCACCAGCAGCACCTGGTCAAAGTTCACCGTGGCGCCTTCTTCGGCGGCCAACAGCTCCACGCGCAACACATCTCCCTGCTGCACGCGATACTGCTTGCCACCAGTCTTGATGACTGCATAACTCATTTCATGCCCTTCTGTCGTTATTCTCTTGGGTATCGCCCAGACCAGACACAGCCTGACGAACCGCAGATTGTAATGATTTCCACCCCTCGGGGTCAAATCCGCGCAGAAGTAAAAGTCAAGCATCGGCGCGCTTGGGACGAGGCCGCGAGTGTGAACCGTGGCCGCCATGGCGTCGCCAGCACCCCGCCGCATCCCCAAGGCGGTCAAAACGCCTTGGTATAGTAAGGAATTCACCCCATATCCGAGCGGCATGGACACCATCCGAATTCGCGGCGCGCGCACCCACAATCTCAAGAACATCGACCTCGACCTGCCCCGCGACAAGCTGATCGTGATCACCGGCCTGTCCGGCTCCGGCAAATCCTCCCTTGCCTTCGACACGATTTACGCCGAAGGCCAGCGCCGTTATGTCGAATCGTTGTCGGCCTACGCCAGGCAGTTCCTGTCGGTGATGGAAAAGCCTGACGTCGATCACATCGAAGGCTTGTCGCCGGCGATCTCGATCGAGCAAAAATCCACCTCGCACAATCCGCGTTCCACGGTCGGCACGATCACCGAAATTTACGATTACCTGCGCTTGCTGTATGCGCGGGTTGGTACGCCACGCTGCCCGGACCACGGCACTCCACTGCAGGCGCAGACGGTCAGTCAGATGGTCGACGCCATCCTCGCGCTCGACCCGGAACGTCGCTACATGCTGCTGGCGCCAGTCGTGCGCGAGCGCAAGGGGGAACACGTACAGATCATCGACCAGCTGCGCGCGCAGGGTTTCGTGCGCGCGCGCATTGATGGCGCGGTATACGACCTGGATGCCGTGCCACCGCTGATGTTGCGCCAGAAACACACCATCGAGGCGGTCATTGACCGCTTCCGTCCGCGCGAGGACATCCGCCAGCGCCTTGCCGAATCGCTGGAAACCGCACTGCGCCTGGGGGACGGGCTGGTCGCCGTGGCAGACATGGGCGACACCTCGGTACCCGAGCAACTCCTGTCGTCGCGCTTTTCGTGCCCGATCTGCGACTACTCGCTGCCGGAACTGGAGCCACGCCTGTTCTCGTTCAATTCACCGGTCGGTGCCTGCCCCACGTGCGACGGCTTGGGTGTCAACGAGGTGTTTGATCCCGCGCGCGTCATTGGCCATCCGCAACTGCCATTGTCCGGCGGTGCCGTACGTGGTTGGGATCGCCGCAACCCGCATTACTACCGCATGCTGCTGTCGCTGGCCAGGCACTATGGCTTCGACGCGGATACGCGTTGGTGCGATCTTCCGGCGGACGTGCAGACAGCTATTCTGTATGGCAGTGGCAAGCAGAAAATCGCGTTCCGCTACCTGACGGAACGCGGCGGTGAAGTGACCCGCGAACACGCGTTCGAGGGCATCCTGCCGAACCTGGAGCGACGTTACAAGGAAACCGAATCCGCCGCCGTGCGCGAAGAGCTGGCCAAATACATCAGCGAACAACCGTGCGCGACCTGCCACGGCGAACGCCTCAATCGCTCCGCGCGCAATGTGTTCGTCGCCGACGTCGCGTTGCCGGCGCTGACGTCGCGTTCCATCGACGACGCCATGGCCTTTTTCGCAACCCTCAGCTTGCCTGGCTGGCGCGGCGAGATTGCGGCAAAGATCGTCAAGGAAATCCGCGAGCGACTGATCTTTCTCAACGACGTGGGGCTGAATTACCTCACGCTGAATCGACAGGCCGACACGTTGTCTGGTGGTGAAGCGCAACGCATTCGCCTTGCCTCGCAGATCGGCGCCGGCCTGGTCGGGGTGATGTATGTACTCGACGAGCCGTCCATCGGCCTGCATCAGCGCGACAATGCCCGACTGCTCGGCACCCTGATCCGGCTGCGGGACCTGGGCAATACAGTGATCGTGGTGGAGCATGACGAGGACGCCATCCGCACGGCCGACCATGTCGTCGACATCGGTCCCGGCGCGGGCGTGCACGGCGGCGAAGTCGTTGCCCAGGGCAGTGTGCAGGACATGCTGGACGCGCCACGTTCCGTCACCGGGCAATTTTTGTCCGGCG
>DATCWU010000366.1:0-1384 GCA_036566165.1 Rhodanobacter sp.
GATTTTCTGTGCCAGACTCATGCGCGCCACGATGTCACGCACGCGCACTTCCAGCTTGGCGTCCACCTTCGCGTGGGACTTGATGGCTGGCCAGTCGGTGTAGTGCGTCGGCACAAGCGCTTGCCCGGTGAGGGTGGCTGGGGCTGCATCCACGGCCCCTACGCTACCGCTTCCGGCCAGCATCACCACGATGATGCAAGCCAGACCCACCCACCTTGTACCAACCATCGGCAACCCCCGCTCTGGACCATCAGCCCGCGCCGCGTCCGCCACAGCACGCGCGCCGTGCCGTCACCGCACCCGCAGCGCGCGCCGTGGCCAGGCGCTGCGTCAGCATGGCACCAGCCTACAACTTGTAGTTGATGCCAAACAGTATGGTGCGTCCCCAAGTGTCGTATTCCAGCGGACGGGTGAGCGGCACGTTGTTCGGCAACGTGGCGATCTGCACCGTCGAATCCGACGAGTTGCTCAGATTGTTGACCTGCAGCAAGAGCGACAGTCCATCCCAGCGCCCTGCGGAAAACGCGTAGCCCAACTGCAGATCGGTTTGCCGATTGGCCAGGACCTTGGTGTAGCCAAGCTGGTCGAACAAGGCCACCGCCTCGCCGGTAAACGCTGAACGGTAGCGTTCTGCCACGCGCACCGAGAAGCCATAGCGTTCGTAGAACAACGCCAGGTTCGCGACCTTGCGCGACAAGCCAGGCAAGGTGTTCGGGCCCCCGGGAATGGCCGAGACGGAACTGGTCGGGATGGAGCTGTTGGTCAGCGAAAAGTTGGCCTGTGCGCCAAACCCTTCCAGCGCGGACGCGAGCAAACCGCCTTCCAGTGCGCCGGACAGTTCCAGCCCGTCCATCTTGCCGCCGGTGCCATTTTCCGGCGTGGTGAACGAACCGATGGTGCTGGTCGGCACCAGCGTCGGCGTGTCGTTGGTGTAGTGGGAAAAGTCGTAGTCGAGTACGGTCTGGTTGTAGATGTAGTTGGGCAGGTTCTTGTGGAACACCGCAGCCGCCACATAGCTGGCGTGACCGAAATACTTCTCCCACGACAGATCGGTGCCAACCGCCACATACGGTCGCAGCTGCGTGTTGCCGCCACTGCCCGACCACAGCACCTGACCGGCCGCCGGGCCGTCGGTCACCTGCGATACACCGGCAGACGTGGCAACCTTCTCGTCATCGATGCGGCCGCGCGTCAGGGTCTTGGCCAGGCCGAAACGCAGGTATTGCCGGTTGCCGAGATCGGCCACCAGATTCAGGCTGGGCAGTACGTTGTTATATTTGGCGCCGCCCGAAATTGTGCCAACCAGCGTGTCCCCGTTGGTCTGCAAGGCCCGCGACGACTGATCGGTACGCACAAACTGCACACCGACATTGCCGCGCAACGG
>DATCWU010000378.1:0-13170 GCA_036566165.1 Rhodanobacter sp.
AAGCATCAGACACAAGTACTGTTTGGTCACTTCGCCGGCACGGATCGCCGCCTGCAGCCCGACCAGGCCCACTCGCGTACGCGCAAGCACCAACACGCCGCTGGTGTCGCGATCGAGGCGATGCACCAGCTCAAGATGCTCCTGCGGCCGCGCCGCCCGCAGCAACTCAATGGCCCCATGACTGATGCCGCTGCCACCGTGACTGGCGATACCCGAGGGCTTGTCGATTACCAGAAAATGCTTGTCTTCAAAGATGACCGCGGCGTTGAGCAACGCCATCTGGTCGGTGGGCGCAGGCAGCACGTCAGGACGCTCAGCCACCCGCACAGGTGGGATACGCAGCGTATCGCCATCAATGAGACGCGTATCCGGCTTGGCCCGCTTGCCATTGACGCGTACCTGCCCGGTACGCAGCAAGCGGTAGATCATGCTCTTGGGCACGCCCTTGAGCAGCGTCACCAAGGCGTTGTCAATGCGTTGGCCGTCCCGCTCCGGACCCACCTGAAGCAGGCGCACACCTTGCGCTGGATGAGGGGAAGTTACCGTTTGCATTGAAAAAAACCTGATGAAATAGGATACTCGGCAAGCGCTACTTGCGCCCGTTGGCTGTATGAACCGGGCGAAGTGTCCGCCGTTACGTCGGCGAGGATTGCGCCGCCAGCCCCACGGGCTGCGGTTGCGACTCCCTTTCATCGTACCGGTTGTGGCTGTCGTTGTCCGTTGCCACTTGGCTGCGGGCAATACGCGCAAGCTGACCGAATCGTCCCGACACCGGCAACGGTGCCGTCTTTTTTGCCGCTTCACACAGCGGCGCGATCCGCGGCAGGCCGCCATTGTGGCGCCAGCGCGGCACGCGACGCGTGGCAAGCCGAGGAATACCACCATGAAACGTATGTTGATCAACGCGACTCAGCGTGAGGAGTTGCGGGTGGCCATTGTTGATGGCCAAACCCTGTACGACCTGGACATCGAGATCCCCTCCCGGGAACAGAAAAAATCCAACATCTACAAAGGCCGCATCACGCGCGTCGAGGCATCGCTGGAAGCCTGCTTTGTCGAGTACGGCGCAGAACGTCACGGCTTTCTGCCGCTGAAGGAAATCTCCCGCGAGTACTTCACGCCCGGCCTGGACCCGCACAAATCGAACATCCGCGAACTGGTCAAGGAAGGCCAGGATGTCGTCGTGCAGGTTGAAAAGGAAGAGCGCGGCAACAAGGGCGCCGCGCTGACCACGTTCATCAGCCTGGCCGGCCGCTACATGGTGCTGATGCCGAACAACCCGAAGGCCGGCGGTGTATCCCGGCGTATCGAGGGCGAAGATCGGCAGGCGCTGAAAGAGGCGCTGGAACACGTCACCGTGCCCGACGATGTCGGCTTGATCGTGCGCACCGCCGGCCTCGGCCGCGATGCCGAAGAACTGCAATGGGATCTGGACTATCTGCTGCAACTGTGGAAGTCGATCTCCGAGGCCGCGAGCAAGCAAAAGGCGCCGTTCCTCATCTATCAGGAATCGAAGCTGTTCATTCGCGCCCTGCGCGACTACCTGCGCAGCGACATCGGCGAAATCCTGATCGACGAGGAGCCGCTGTACAACGACGCGCGCGACTTCATGCAGCAGGTGATGCCCAATGCGTTGCGCAAGCTGAAGCTGTATACCGACGACACGCCACTGTTCACGCGTTACCAGATCGAAACGCAAATCGACAGCGCATTTGACCGCCAGGTGCGCTTGCCGTCCGGCGGCTCGATCGTCATCGACCAGACCGAGGCGCTGACCGCCATCGACGTCAACTCGGCCAAAGCCACCAAAGGCAGCGATATCGAGGAAACCGCGTTCAACACGAACTGTGAGGCGGCGGTGGAAATTGCCCGCCAGGCGCGCATCCGTGACACCGGCGGCTTGCTGGTCATCGACTTCATCGACATGGACAGCCCCAAACACCAGCGGGAGATCGAGGAGCGCATGAAAGACGCGCTCAAACTGGATCGTGCCCGTGTGCAAGTGGGCCGCATCTCGCGTTTTGGCCTGCTGGAGCTGTCACGCCAACGGCTGCGGCCCAGCCTCGAGGAGGCCAGTCAGGTCGTGTGCCCGCGTTGTGACGGCCACGGCGTGATCCGCGGCGTCGAATCGCTGTCGCTGTCGACGCTGCGCCTGATCGAAGAACACGCAATGAAGGAAAACACCGGGCAAGTCCTGGTGCAGGCGCCTTCGACAGTTGCCAATTTCCTGCTCAACGAAAAACGCGCCAGCGTGGTCGAAATTGAATTGCGCCACAAGGTGCACGTCATGATCGTCGCCGACGAAAAACTGCAAACCCCACACATCGAGATCCAGCGCATCCGCGAAGCCGACATGGGCGAGCACAGCAAGCCCAGCTACGAGCGCTTGACGCCGGTCGAGCCCGAAGCACTGCCAAAGATGGGCCAGGTCCTTGGCAGCAGCGAGCGTCCCGCAGTCAGCGGCATCATGCCCGCCAGCCCGGCACCACTGCGCGCGGAAGTGGACGCGCCCATAGCCAGTGACCAACCAAACGCCACCGTGCGGCGCCGGCCTGCTGCGGCACCGGCAACCACCACGGGCGGCGTCCTCGCCCGCGTACTGCGGTGGTTTGGCGGCAGCGCCAAACCTGCCGAAGCGGCGAGCGAGCCCGCCGCGCGCCAGGCAAGCCATGACAAGAGCAGTGGCCGCAACCACCGTCGCGATGAGCAAGGCGGTCGTGGTACCAGCGGCAACGGTCGCAGCAGCACCTCGTCGCGTGCCCCGCGCCGGGAGCCCAGGCCACAGACTGCAGCAAAATCTGGCAGCCCGTCACCTTCCAGGCCAGGTCGCAAGCGCACGGGCGAGAGCACGCCGCGTCAGTCCCAGCAGACCCAGACCACGTCTGTCGAGGCCGAGCGCGTTGCCAGACCACTCTCGGCGGTCGACAACAACCCAACAAGTAGCGAACGCAAACCCGTCGATTCGATCATGCCGAAGCCAGAACGCCAGCCACGCCCGGCACGCAGCGAGCGGCCGGCAACCACGCCGGCGGATGAACCCGACAGCGAGGCGACAGCCGCTACTGCATCGGAGCTGGGGAGCAGTGCGACCATGCCGGCCGATACCGTCCTCGACGCCGACGGCAACCCGGCACGTCGCCGCCGTGGGCGACGCGGCGGTCGCCGTCGCCGTCGTCATGACGAGACGACTGCCACCGAGATGGAAAACGCCGGGGTGAACGCAGCCTCGCCAACGTACGCCACCGAAGATCTCGCCAATGACAGCACGTCAAGTGAAGAGCGAGCGGCCGAAGGTGGCACTACGGCCCGGAGGATTGCGTCACCAAGTGTCGCGGACGATGCCCTGGCCGTAGCGGCAAAGCCGGCAACCCCGGCTCACAGCCACAGTCCGACCGAAGCGGGTCAACCAACCCCAGTCGCCAGTGTTCTGGCGCCAACTCCAGCGGTGAGCGTAGCCGCGAGCGCACCGGAAAGCTTCCACCTGCCCACCTTGCCACCGATTCCCGCGGGCTCCGGCACTCCGGCGGAGGCGGTCGCCAATCCGGCTGCCGTGACACAGGTTCCGCACCGCGCATCCACCGCCCGACCAGACGCCTCTTCGACAGCGTCTGACGTACCTGACGCACGCGTGGGCAGCTCCGCGGCGCCCGCTCCTGCCGCCGTGGTGGCGACGCCCGCAACTCCACCCAGCGGCTCGACCCGGCCTACGCCCGTCCCGGCAACGCCGGCTGTATCACTGGCGACAACGCCTGCACCCGTGACCGGCGAGAGCCGCCAGCCCACCGCGGCGCCAGGCCCGGGCATACCCGTCTCTGCGCCACGTTCACCTGAACCGGCATTCGAGCACGTGGCAACGCCGCAACCAGAACAGGGCGACCTGCTCGCTCTTCCGCGCGATCGCAGTGCGGCGGTGACGGTACCGGGCCTCGACTCGCACCCTGAGGCAGCGACGACACGCGACACCGTGTCACGCAAGGACGACGTCGCCGGCTGACGTCGCACCGACACGAGTGGATAAAAAAAGCCGGGCGACGCCCGGCTTTTTTGTCCGCCCATCGCGACCCGAGCCTCAGACACCAACCTGACGCCCCGGCGAATCAAGCAAACCATGTGCCGTCATCAGATGGGCCAGACCCAACACATGGTCCACGTGCAACTTCTCCATCAACCGCTGCTTGTAGGTGGAAACGGTTTTTGGACTCAAGCTGAGCTGTTCGCCGATCACCGTGAGCGGCTTGCCACGAACGAGCATCATCGCCACTTCAAGCTCGCGGCTGGACAACACATCAAACGGCGACATATCACCATCGAGCGTGGCCAGCGCCAGCTGCTGGGCGACTGCAGGCGCCAGATAACGACGACCCGTACTTACCTGGCGAACGGCGCCAACCAACTCTTCCGCGCTGCAACCCTTGGTCAGATAACCCAATGCGCCAGCATCCAGCAGACGCTTCGGGAATCGCGCATCATCGACCAGCGTCACGACCACCACGCGCGTTGCACACTTCGCGCGGCCTATGCGTTCGGTCAACTCGATCCCGCTCATGCCCGGCATGTGCACATCCACCAGTGCGATGTCGGGCTTGAGCTTGCGAATAAGGCGCAAACCCTCTTCCGCGCTGCCAGCTTCGCCGACAACGCTGATATCGGGTTGCTGCAAAATCATGCGAAAGCCGGTGCGCACCAGCTCGTGATCGTCCACCAAGACTACATTGATCACCCGACTTCCTCCCGTAATTGAGTAAACCTAGGCTGCGGCGGCTTGCATTGCAAGCCAACCAGGCAACTCTCTGTGCATGAGGCATCCGCACAACTCGACTCGAGAACGCAACCAAAATGCCAAGTACACGTATCACCGTCTGTAGGCCCAAGCCTGATGCGTGTGTCAGGCAGGTGCCAGGCAACGAAAGAATAAGCTCCCGCGCACTTCGAGCCTGCAGTACATGCGCTTTCAACTGCTTGTACTGACTGAGTCCACTCGACATTACAAGTCCGTCCCTGGCGTGAACCGATCAAACGGTTGCGCGCTGTCCGCGCAGCGTATGGCGCGACTTTGTGGGAGCTGGTGCCAACTCAAGGCGCCCCCCGCCGTGAGTAACTGGCCATACGGCCCTGTCACTCGCAAAATTATTCAAGTTTCAGGCTGGATACAATGGGCTTGCATGGCACAGAAGTGGATACGCAGGCACAAAAAAACCCGCCAAGTTGCGGGTCTCGTTGTGTTTTTTGGACGTCGCTGGACGTCCTGAAACTATCAAATGGTGCCCAAGAGGGGACTCGAACCCCTACGACTTGCGTCGCTACCACCTCAAGGTAGTGCGTCTACCAGTTCCGCCACCTGGGCAGGTGTGTTGCTCAGTGCTTGACGTCCGGCGTTCCAGCCGGCACCTCATTTTGTGTGGCGCTTGCCGGCGGCGCGGCGGCTGGCACGGCGCTTCGCGCGGCAGCCGGTGTCGCAGCGGGAATCTCGGAGCCGGCTGGTACCACGGGTGCCGCTGGCGCAGGCGTCTTCGCTGCCGGCTTCTCGACCAGCGCGCCCATCACCCCCAGGTCGTTGGCCTTGGTCTGCGGCCGATCCCCACCATGCAAATAAATACCCATGGTGATACTGAGGATGAAGAACAACGCAGCCAGAACGCTGGTGGCACGCGTAAGAAACGTGCCCGAACCACGCGCCCCGAACACCGTGGCCGATGCGCCGCCGCCGAAACCCGAGCCGGCATCCGCGCCCGCGCCGTTCTGCAGCAGAATCAGCACGATCATCGCCGCAGCGATCAGAATGTAAAACACGCTGAAAATGACGAACATGTCTGTATGAGTGCCTGTTGCGCTACTGCGCCGCAGCGCAGATTCCAAGGAAGTCGGATGCGGTCAGCGACGCGCCGCCGATCAGTCCTCCGTCCACATCCGCCTGGGCGAATAGTTCTGCAGCGTTGGCTGCCTTGACGCTGCCACCGTAAAGCAGTCTGGTCAGACGGGCAATCATAACATCTTCCTTTTCCAGTTGGCTACGAATGAACGCGTGCACTTGCTGCACCAGTTTGGGCGTGGCCGTACGCCCGCTGCCAATGCACCAGACCGGTTCGTAGGCGATCACTGCCGTGTCGAAGCTCGCCACACCGTTTAGCGTCAACACGGCCTGCAATTGACGAGCCACCACCGATTGGGTTTCCCCGGCATCACGTTGCGCCAGCGTTTCACCCACGCACAGGATCGGCGTCAAACCACCCGCCCGGGCCGCCGCGAATTTGCGCGCCACCAGTTCGTCGCTTTCGCCGTGGTACTGCCGCCGCTCGGAGTGTCCGACCAGCACCCACTCGGCGCCGATGTCGGCCAGCATGGCAGCAGACACTTCGCCGGTGTAGGCGCCCTGTCCGTCATGCTCGCTGACGTCTTGTCCCCCCAGGCCGACGGCTGCACTACGGTGGCGTGCGGCCAGCTCGGCAATGTAGGGAAACGGGGGGAACAGCACGACATCGATGGAGTCCGGCTTGCCGTCCACCACTTCGTCCGCAAGCGACACGGCCATGGAACGGCTGCCGTGCATTTTCCAGTTGCCAGCGACGAGTTTCTTGCGCATGGTGAATTTTCGCTGTGGTCAAAACCAAAGCTTACCGATGGGCCAGCGCCGCGGCAAACCATGAGAGGCATGGCGCAAGCAGGCAGGCCCGTCCCACAATGGGTGCATGACTACCCCACACAGCAACCCGCCTCTTCACCCGCTCAGCTTGATTACCGGCGCCTCGTCGGGCATTGGCGCCGAATTCGCGCGGCAACTCGCAGCGCGCGGGCATCAGCTGGTGCTGACGGCACGACGGGTCGAGCGGCTGGAAGCGTTGGCCACCGAGTTGCGCACGAAGCACTCCGTGCAGGTGACCGTGCTGGCCCACGATCTGGCCGACCCCGACGCCGCGCGCTGGTTGTGCGCGGCGCTGCTGCAACGCGGTCTGCATGTGGACTGGCTGATCAACAACGCCGGTTACGGGGTCCCTGGCGCATTCACTGCCAGCGACTGGGCCACCCACGCCGCGTTTTTGCAGGTGCTGCTGACCGCACCAACGGAATTGGTGTGGCGACTGCTACCCGGTATGCGCGAGCACGGTTACGGCCGCATTATCCATGTTGCATCGCTGGCCGGGCACATGCCCGGCACGGCAGGGCACACGTTGTATGCGGCAGCCAAGGCGTACGCAATCAAGTTTTCGCAATCGCTGGCATTGGAGAACCGCCGTGCCGGGATCAACATCTGCGCGCTATGCCCGGGGTTTACCTGGTCGGAATTTCACGACGTTACCGGTACTCGCGAAAAACTGAACAAGCTGCCTGGTTTCATGTGGCTGAGTGCAACGGACGTAGTGTCCCAGGGCATCGTTGCCGTGGAGCGCGGTGACGCCGTGTACATCCCCGGTCGGGTCAACCGCGCGATCAAGGCCGCTACCCAGCTGATGCCGGATCGACTGGCGCTATGGCTGTCTGCGCGGGAATCAAGGCGTTATCGGAATGCCGACGGCCAGCCGACAGTTACCCCATAGCGCCTACTTGACACTGGTGGTGCGTGGCCCGCGGATTGCCCTGAACAAACCAGTGCCGCGTCACCGCCAGTCGCGGTTCAAGTTCAGTTGATCAGCTTGATCTCGCGCAAGCGCTGCTGCAGGTATTCGTGCGCCGTGATCGCGGTGTCGTAGTGGCGTGGATTGTCCGGCGTGATGCACGAATCGAGCGGGTCGAGCACGACGTCCGGATTGGGATGCAGGAAGAACGGCACCGAATAGCGTGGCTTGCGCGCATTGGCATTTTTCGGGTTGACCACGCGATGGGTCGTGGACGGATACACGTTGTTGCTTAGCCGTTGCAGCATGTCGCCGATGTTGACCACGATGGCATCGCCGGCGGTGGTGATCGGCAGCCACTCGCCGTCGCTGAGGACTTCCAGCCCTTCGGCGCTGGCGCCGACCAGCAAGGTGATGAAATTGATGTCCTCATGCGCGCCGGCCCGCACGTTGGGGACGTTGTCTTCGGTGATCGGCGGGTAATGCAGCGGACGCAGGAGCGAATTACCGATGTTGGTCTTGTCCTCGAAGAAATTCTCCGGCTGCTGGATGTGCAGCGCCAGTGCGCGCAACACCCGCGTGCCCAGCGCATCCAGCGCCTCATACAAGCCGTAGCCGTACTGCCTGAAGTCCGGCACTTCCGCCGGCCACAGGTTCGGCGGCATCAACTCGGCAAACGGCGAGTCGCGTGGAATCTCGCGGCCGATATGCCAAAACTCCTTCAGATCCGCATACTGGCTGTCCTTGGCGGTTTCCACCTTGAACGGCGTATAGCCACGCGCGCCCCCACTGCCGGGAATGTGGTACTTCATCTTGGTGTCAGTCGGCAGCGCAAAAAAGCGCTGGAATGCGGAGTACGCGCCATCGATCAACTCGCGCGCAATGCCGTGTCCGCTGATGCAGCAAAAGCCATACTCGCGATAGGCCGCGCCAAGCTCCGCGACAAATGCGCTGCGGTCGCTCTGGTAGCGACGGATATCCAGCGTGGGAACCCGCTTCATGAGGCCTCCGCGACGTGTTCACCCGCAGCCGATTTCACCACCGCAGCCAGCTGCGCGGCCAACTGCTGCACCTCGTCGACATCCGCGCCTTCAATGGTGACGCGCACCACCGGCTCGGTACCCGATGCGCGCAACACCACCCGCCCACGCCCGCGCAGGGTTTCCTCCGCCAGCGCCAGCGCGCCCTGCACCTGCGGGCCATGCAACGCTTCACGCGCCCCATCGGCGCGCACATTGAGCATGACTTGCGGCAACTTTTTCAGGCCCGCACGGGCCTGGCCCAGATTCTCGCCAGAGCGCGCCAACGCCTGCAGAACGGCAAGTGCCGCAACGACGCCATCACCCGTGGTGGCGCGATCCAGACACAAGATATGCCCCGAGGTTTCGCCGCCCAGCATGCCACCGTGCTGCTTGAGCTGCTGCAACACGTAACGATCGCCGACATCGGCGCGAATGAAGGGCACGCCCATCTGCTGCAGCGCCTGCTGCAAGCCGAAGTTGCTCATCAGCGTGCCGACCACCGGCCCCGCCAGCTGGCCTTGCGCGTGCAGGCTGCGTGCCAGCACGTAGAGCGCGTCGTCACCGTCGGCCAGCTCACCCCTGCCGTCCACCATGATCAGGCGATCACCGTCACCATCGAACGCCATGCCCAGGTCGGCCTGCTGTTCCAGCACAGCCCGCTGCAACGCTTGCGGATGCGTCGAACCAACGTCGCGATTGATATTGAAGCCGTCCGGCTGATTGCCGATGACCACCACCTCGGCGCCCATCTCGGTAAACACGCGTGGCGCCACTTGATAGGTGGCGCCGTGGGCGCAATCGAGCACGAGTTTCACCCCGCGCAAGCTGAAATCTTCCGGCACCGTGGCCTTGCAATACTCGGTATAACGCGAGACGGAATCGCGCACGCGCGTGGCCTTGCCCAGTTGCCCGGAAGCCACCGTGACAAACCCGGCATCCACTTCCTGCTCGATTGCCAGCTCGACCGCATCCGACAGTTTTTCCCCATCAGCGGAGAAAAACTTGATGCCGTTGTCATGGTGCGGATTGTGCGAGGCGCTGATGACAATGCCGGCCTGCGCACGCAATGAGCGCGTGAGAAACGCCACGGCTGGCGTGGGGATTGGACCCAGCAAACCGACATCGACCCCGGCCGCGACCAGACCGGCCTCCAGCGCGGACTCGAACATGTAACCCGACACGCGTGTGTCCTTGCCGATCAGCACCAGCGGGCGGCTCTCGGCACCCTGGCGCAGCACTGCGCCCACTGCACGCCCCAGGCCCAGCACGAAATCCGCGCGGATCGGCCATTGCCCGACGAGCCCACGGATACCATCAGTGCCGAAATACTTTCGCTGGTTCATGCGCGCGGACATCCTGCAAAGTTGTCGCCAAGGCCGCGGTCGAGCATAACGCGCCGACCGCTGGCAAATTCAGTCGTCATCCGGCCAGCGCGGCGCGGACGGACGATCCACGCGCTGCGGCACACTGTCCTGTTGATGTACGGCCTGCCATACCGCCAGCGCATCCACGGTTGCCGCCACGTCATGCACACGGATGATGCGCGCGCCGCGTTCGGCAGCCATCACCGCCGCCGCGAGCGAACCGGCCAAGCGCTCGGCCGGTTCCTTGCGCCCGGTCAGTGCGCCAAGCATCGATTTGCGTGACAGGCCAACGTACAGGCCGCCGCCAAGGCCGGTAAAGCGTTCGAGCGCCGACAGCAAGGCCACGTTGTGTTCCAGCGTCTTGCCAAAGCCGAAACCGGGATCCACCAATACCCGCCGGCGGTCGATGCCGGCCAGTTCGCAGGCAAACACACGATCGGTGAGAAACCGGTGAACCTCTCCGACCACGTCGTCGTAATGTGGCTCCACCTGCATGCTGCGCGGCTCGCCCTGCATGTGCATCAGGCACACCGGCACGCCGAGCGCGGCCGCCGCGTCCAGTGCACCATCGCGCCGCAACGCATACACATCGTTGATCATGCCGGCGCCGGCGGCCACCGCGGCACGCATGACCTCGGGTTTGGACGTGTCCACCGCAATGGGCAGGGAAGTGCGCGCAAGCAACTGTTCAATCACCGGCACGACGCGCTGCAACTCTTCCTCGACTGTAACCTCGTCCGCGCCCGGGCGGGTTGACTCGCCGCCAACATCCAGCATGTCGGCGCCCGCATCCACCATGCGCAACGCATGCGCCAGCGCGGCAGCCACATCGTGGCCATGGCCGTCGGCCGAGAACGAATCCGGGCTGAGGTTGAGAATGCCGACCACCCGCGGGCGATCGAGGCACAACGGCCGTCCGGCACAATCCAGTACCGGCGCGAATGGATCGCTCAGCATGACCGAATCCAGCCGACAGAGGCGCGTGCGCTACGCATCGATCGTCCCGGCAAACGCCCCCATGAAGGAGCGGTAATGCCGCAGCTCGGCGATGGAATCACGAATATCCGACAGCGCGGTATGCGCCGACGCCTTGCCGAAACCCTGCGCAATCTCCGGCGACCAGCGCCGCGCGAGTTCCTTGAGCGTGGAGACGTCGAGGTTGCGATAGTGGAAATAGCGTTCCAGATGCGGCATCTGCCGATGCAGGAAACGCCGGTCCTGGCAGATGGAATTGCCGCACATCGGCGACTTGCCTGCTCCAACCCACTCGCGCAGGAACGCGATGGTGGCGTGTTCGGCCATGGCGTGATCGGCCTCGGCGTCGAGCACCTGATGCCACAACCCGGACTTCTGATGCTGGTTGTGGTTCCAGTTGTCCATCGCTTCGAGGCGGTCGACTTCGTGGCGTATGGCAAACACCGGGCCATCGGCCAATACATGCAGGTTCTTGTCGGTAACGATCGTGGCAATTTCGAGAATCGAATCCGTGTCGGTATCGAGGCCGGTCATCTCCAGATCAATCCAGATCAGGTTGTCATCGTCGACTTGGCTCATGGGCGCTCCTTGGATCAGTGAAGTTTACCGCGTTGCCGCCCCGGCTTGCGGCGCATGCGATGATTCCGATCCATGCAAACTTTCTTCTGGCACGACTATGAAACCTCCGGCGCCGATTCGCGCCGCGACCGACCCCTGCAATTTGCCGGTATCCGCACCACGCTGGAGCTGGACGTCGTCGGCGCACCAGTGATGTTCTACGCCAAGCCGGCACGCGACGCACTACCTCACCCGGACGCCTGCCTGATCACCGGCATCACGCCGCAGGTGGGCGAGCGCGAAGGCTTGATCGAGGCCGAATTTGCGGCCCGCGTGCACGAACAACTGGCGGTCCCCGGCACCTGTACAGTCGGTTACAACTCGCTGCGCTTCGATGACGAGTTCACCCGGCACATGCTGTACCGCAACTTCTATGACCCGTACGCGCGTGAGTGGGAGCACGGCAACTCGCGCTGGGATCTGATTGACCTGGCGCGCATGTGCCACGCACTGCGCCCGGAAGGGATTGTCTGGCCAAGCCGCGAGGACGGCACGCCGAGCTTTCGTCTGGAACATCTGGCCAGGGCCAATCATCTCCAGCAGGAGCACGCACACGACGCCTTGTCGGACGTGCATGCCTTGATTGATCTGGCGCGCCTGATCCGCGCGCGCCAGCCGCGCCTGTGGGAGTGGTATTACGCGTTGCGGCGCAAGCAAAAGGTGTTCGAGTTGCTGGACGTGGTGCACATGACGCCGATGGTGCATGTGTCGTCCCGCTACCCGGCCAGCCGCGGCTGCCTGACCGTGATTGCGCCGCTGGCGCAGCACCCCGGCCGGGCCGGCGAAATCATCGTCTACGATCTTGCCAGTGATCCGGCCGAATGGCTGGCACTGGACGATGACGCCATCGCCGACCGCATCTTCACGCCCCGCGCCGATCTGCCCGAAGGCGTGACGCGCATTCCGCTGCGCACGGTACGCGCGAATCATGTGCCCGCGCTGGCCCCGCTGTCGGTGCTGCAAGGGGGCGACACGCAGCGTCTGCAACTGGATCTGGACGCCTGTCTGCGTCACCTTGAAACGCTGCGTGGCGCTGCCGACCTTGTCGCCAAGGTGTGCCGCGTCTTCCAGCGGGCGTCCGCATTGCCGCCGGCCGAAGATCCGGAGCTGGCATTGTATGGTGGCGACTTCCTGTCCGCCGCCGAGCGCAAATCGCTCGCGCTGGTGCGGGCCACACCGCCTGGGCAACTGCGCGAATGCGCCACCGCATTCCGTGACCTGCGCTACGCGGAGTTGCTGTTTCGTTATCGCGCGCGCAATTGGCCGGACACGCTGGACGCCGAGGAAACCGCGCGCTGGCAAGCGTTCTGCACGGCACGCCTGACGCGCCACACCGCGCTCACCAATCTGACCCTGGACGACTACTTCACGCGCATCGCCGAACTGCGCAGCGACCCGGCTGCGCAAAACAAACTCGCCCTGCTCGACCAGTTGCAAGTCTGGGGCGAGCAACTGACATGAGCGGCGGGCAATGACATCATCCGCTCCGCTACCTGCCGCCACGAGCCACGAGCCGGACGGTCCCGAGCCACCACCTGCCATCGAGTCAGCATGTCCAGCAGTTATTTCACGCCCGCCACTTTCCGGTTTTTCCGCGCACTGGATCGCCACAACAATCGCGAGTGGTTCCATGCGCACAAG
>DATCWU010000384.1:0-18788 GCA_036566165.1 Rhodanobacter sp.
GTGCGGTCGGCGCGCTGATCTGCTGGAGATAGCCGGCAAGCGGGCGTCACTGGGCGATCTCACCCGGCGCTTGCTGGCGATCCCGGGTGTGCGCGATGGCGTGGTGTTGCAGCTCGACGAATGCGATGCGCTGGGGGTGCAACGTATTGCGGCGTTGGTCGTGGCGCCGGGACTGGATGCAACAGCGATTACCGAAGCTTTGCGCCGCTCGATCGATCCACTGTTCCTGCCACGCCCGCTGCGCCTGGTCACGGCGCTGCCGCGCAATGAGACCGGCAAGCTGCCGCGTAATGCGTTGCTTGCGCTGTTGGCTCCATACAAGGCTTGAACCATACGGTTGCAGCGCAACCGCCAGCGGTGGTCTGCGGAGCCGCCGCGGTGGCGCAGACGGCCGGCTGCGCAACAGTCTCAGTGAAGACCCACCTGCTGACATGACAAACCGTTCCGCTGACAGGAACAGGTCTTGCGGCGCACGGTTGTCGGGCAGCCTGAAACCGGATCGCCCGCAGCAGCAGTCGATGCTGTCGCGTATCCCGGCAGCATGGCGCCTGCCGCTACAATGCGCGTCTACGCCGTGCGCGACGCGATGTTGGAGTGGGCAATGAAGGTTCTGGTCATCGGCAGCGGCGCGCGCGAGCATGCGCTGGCGTGGAAGCTGTGCCGGTCGCCACGAGTGGAGGCCGTGCTGGTGGCGCCGGGCAATGCCGGCACCGCGCGTGAACCGCGCGTACACAACGTCAACGTGGCGATGGATGATCTCGATGGCTTGCTGGCGTTGGCGCGCAGCGAGAAAATCGGCCTCACCGTGGTCGGTCCGGAAGTGCCACTGGTAGCCGGCATCGCTGACCGCTTTCGGGCGGCCGGGCTGCGCATCTTTGGCCCACGTGCCATTGCCGCGCAACTGGAGGGCTCCAAGGCGTTTGCCAAGGATTTTCTGCTGCGTCACGGTATTCCGACCGCCCGTTACGCCGTATTCACGGACTTGGACCCGGCACTTGGGCATGTGCGCGAGCAGGCGCATCGCAGTCATGCGCCGATCGTCATCAAGGCGGATGGTCTGGCCGCGGGAAAGGGCGTGGTGGTGGCGCTGACGCTGGCCGATGCCGAGTTGGCCCTGCATGACATGCTTGGCGCCCATCGTTATGGCGCGGCATCGTCACGCGTGGTGATCGAGGAGTTTCTGGAGGGTGAGGAAGCCAGCTACATCGTCATGTGCGATGGCAGCCACGTGCTGCCACTGGCCAGCAGCCAGGACCATAAGCGCCGCGACGAAGGCGATCTCGGGCCCAACACCGGTGGCATGGGGGCGTACTCGCCGGCACCGGTGGTCAGCGCGCAGGTGGAACAGCGAGTCCTGCGCGAGATCATCGAACCGACGGTGCACGCCATGGCCGCCGAAGGCGCGCCATTCATCGGGTTCCTGTACGCAGGGTTGATGATCGATGCCGACGGCGCGCCGAAAGTGATCGAGTTCAATGTGCGCCTGGGCGACCCGGAGACGCAGCCAATCCTGCTGCGCCTCAAATCCGATCTGGTGGAGCTGATCGACGCTGCGCTCGATGGTCGTCTGGCGCAGGTGCGGGCGCGGTGGGATGCGCGCCCGGCCATTGGCGTGGTATTGACGGCAGCGGGGTATCCGGGCCGTGTGCGCCTGGGCGATGTTGTGCACGGCCTGGACGCGGCGGTGGGTACGGATCTGCAAGTGTTTCATGGTGGTACCCGAATGGACGGCGCGGCGCAGGTGGTGACCGCCGGGGGGCGGGTGCTGACCGTGTGCGCGCTTGGTGCGGATATCGCGGCGGCGCGCGAGCGGGCGTACCAGGGGGTCGACGCGATCCAGTTTCCGGGCAAGAGCTATCGCCGGGACATTGCACATCGCGCGTTGCAGCGCTGAGCCGCACTGCACCACAGCCGGGACGTCCGTACTCCGGCGCACGTAATGTCATGGTCGCACTGGCTTTTCCCGCCCTGCACTTTTCCGCTATGCTTTGCTTTTTCCCCCGCGAAAGATGGCCTTGGCGCACGCGCGTCGGCCGGTTCTCGTGCTTGTTTCCATCGTTTGATGAGGTCTTCCCATGCGCAGGATGGTTTTGTCGCTGATGTCAGCCGCAGCGCTGACGCTGGCGGGCTGCAATGCTCCTTCCCCAACGGCGGCCGTGAACGCCAATGTGCCGGCAACGCCCGAGACCGCTGTCGCTGGCAGCGCGGCGGCAGCCAATGCGCCCATGCCGAGCGAGGTCACCGGCACGATTGCGTTGCGTGAGCCCGCGCAGTTGTCAGCCAATGCCCGGCTGGATATCCGCCTGGTGGATATCACGGCCGATGCCTCGGCGAATGGCCCGGCGCTGGCGAGCAAGACCGTCATGCCGGCGAATCAGTTCCCGCAAAGCTTCCAGTTGACGTTCGATCCGACGCAAGTGAAGCCGGGCGACTTGTATATCGTGCAGGCCACGCTGGTGGATGGCGACCGGCATTACACGATGCCGATCCAGGCTCCGGTGTTGACCAAGGGTCACCCGAACACGGCGACGATCGATCTGGTGGCGCAGCAGACCAAGGGCGAGAAGGTGCTGGCGGCGTTCAAGGACGTGCAAAAGCAGCTTGGCGGGATGAAGATCACGCGCGGCACCAAGCTGGAGAAGGACAGTTCGCGTGGCTGGCAGCTGTTTCGCCAGGCCGGTGAAGTCAAGTTCATTCGCGAACTGGTTGACCACACCGGCAAGGACTTCACCAGCACCGACTACGCGTATCGGGACGGCAAGCCGTGGGTGGTGGTGCAGCAGATCAAGGCCAGCAGCGACGCCAAGGCGAGCGTTATCGATCGTGCCGGTTGGGACGAGACTGGCAAGCTGGTGCTCAAGCAGCATCAAGTGGGTGGCAACACGCAGGAGCTTGACGCCGATGCCGCGACAAGACTGCAGAAGCAGGCAATGAATATTCTGTCGCTGGCGACAAACGGCAAGAACCAGTAACCGCAAGCGTCCGGCAGCTGACAAAAAAACCGCCTGCTCTGCGCAGGCGGTTTTTTTTTGCCGTTACCCGGACAAATCAGAACACGAAGCGGAAACCCATATTGACGCTGTTGTACTTCTGGCTGTTGTCACTGAAACGGCCGCTGTAACCAACCCAGCTGTTGATCGTGGGCGTGAGCTGCGCGGAGAGTCCCAGCTCCGCGGTGCCCCACGACTTGTCTGGGGTGAAGCCGGTCAGCGCAAACGTGCCGTTCATGCTGTTCAGGCCGGCGCTCACGGCGCGCGGCTCTGCCTTGCTGTCGTGGTTCCACGCCAGTTCGGCATACGGCGACATCACCATGTTGCCGGTTTGCCAATGGCCCTGCAGGCGCCAGCCCAACGTGCTCACCAGGGCATCACGCTGCTGGCGCCCAAACCACATGGCGCTGCTGTCGTTGCCGCCTTCGTGGTAGCCGCTGACCTTGGCGGTGTCCCAGGCGACAGTGACGAACGGACCCGTGCTCAATTCGTTGAAATCAAACCACCACCCGCCGGTGACGCCGCCACCGAGATGGGTGCCATTCGTCTTGCCGCTCTCCGTGCGCTGCATGGCAGCGATGGCGAAGCGACGTTCGATGTCCTTGAAGTTGGATTGACCGAAGTTCGCGTAGCCGCCGATGTAGCCGCCGCCAACGTGGTACGTCAAGTAGCCCAGCCCGCTGATGTCCTGCATCTTGTAGCCGCCACCGCCGGCAAAGTCCGCGGTGTTCTGCCCTGCGCCGAGCGCCACACCGACGGCGAGACTGTCGGTGGCGCGCACGTCCGCGCCCAGGGTGAAGTTGAAGTTGTCACTGGTGGTGCGCGGCGACGAGCTGCTGCCATCGAAGGTCTGGCGGGCGTAGTCGATATTGAAGAACGCGCGCGTCTCGCCGGCTTTGCTGTCCAGCAACATCTGCCGGCGCACTGCACGGGCTTGGGCGTTGCTGGAAGCCAGCGGTGCTTCGCCGAGCAGCGAAATTTGCTCGGGTGCCCGGATGATGGACATCACGTATGCGCCGAGCATGGCGTGTAAGGCGGTGGTTGGATGCACGCCGTCGGCGAACAGGTAGGTTTGATCCGTGCCGGATGCATAGGTGAAGGGCAGTCCCGAGCCCTGCGGGCCGCATACCACCGAGGTGGAGCCAACGCCGCAGGCCGGGTCGGTCGCGTTGCTGAAACCGTAGGCGGATGGGTTGGTGATCGCCTCGGAAAGCAGGCCATAGGCATCGACCGGGATGATGCCGGTCTGCATCTGGGCCAGGCCGGCATTGAGCTGGCCATTGAAGATCAGGCTCAGGCCGGTCAATGCGGCAGCACCGGCCGGACCCTGCGCGGTGGCGGAAGGGGTGGTACCGATGTTGGGCAAGTTGAAGACGAGGATGTTCTTCACCCCCGCCGCCTGCAATTGTCCGATCAGCTTCACTTCCTGCTGCGCGGCGGCGCCAACTGCCGCCTGGGCTTGTTCGGCAGTCATCAGGGAAGTCACGCCAGCGGAGGCTTGGACTTGCTGCACCACCGCAGCGGTCACCGCTTGCGTGATCTGCGGAATGAGTGCGTCAATCTGCGTCTGGGGCAGTCCGGCACCCTGCAGCTGAGCGATCTGCGCAGCGACATTTTGCGCAATCAGTTGCTGCGCGACAGCGGCGGCCCCGGCCGACGTGGCGGCGTAGAAGATGTCATTCGCGCCGCCCCAGATGGAATACAACGCGTGGTCGTCGACCGTGCCACCAGCCAGATAAGCGCCGACCTGGGCGGTGAGCGTCGGCACGGCGGCCGGCGTACCGGGCGAATTGGTGAGTACGCCGGCGCCGCCCCACGCGAAGTCCGTGCCGCCCAGCAACGAAGGCTGGAGGGTGAAGCCGAGCTTGCTGGCCACGTTCTCGATGCCGACCGTGCCTGGATTGGTCGTGAAGCGCAGGGGCGGTTGCAGGCTCGGTGCGGTGGCCAGCGAGATGTTGCCGTTGTCGCTGAGGCTGTCGCCGAATACGACAACTTGCGAAAAATTGGTCGCGGCCGCGGTGGCGCTGAATAACAGCGCTGCCGTGATGGCGCCGACGAGGTGACGGGTGCGAAGCATGGATGGGACTCCTGGACTGGTGGGGCCTTGTTAATCGTTGGTTACGTTAGTGCACCCCATACGGAAGCGCATGCTGCAATGCAACGTTGCCGGCACAGGGCTGTCAACGTTTGCCGGCGCGCGCCAGAGCATCGGCGAGTGCACTGTTGACCGGCATGGATGCGGGCTTTGGTTTGGGGGTGAATTTGCCCCCGCCGGCATGTGCGGCGCGCGGTGTCGGCGACGCGGTGCCGCCGGCTTTGGCAGCCTCCGCGTGACCGCGGTGTGATGGTCCCGGCTCGTCGTCCAGTCGCATGCTCAGGGCGATGCGCTGGCGCGGCAGATCCACCTCCATCACCTTGACCCTGACGATCGCGCCGGTCTTCACCGCGTCGCGTGGGTCTTTCACAAAGGTATGCGACAGCGCCGACACGTGCACCAGGCCGTCCTGGTGCACGCCTATGTCGACAAACGCACCGAACGCAGCGACGTTGGTGACGCGGCCTTCCAGCACCATGCCCGGCCGAAGATCGCGCAGGTCGTCCACGCCTTCGGCAAAGGCGACGGCGACAAACTCCGGGCGCGGATCACGTCCGGGTTTCTCCAGTTCTTGCAGGATGTCGCGCACGGTGGGTACGCCAAACTTCGCGTCGGTGAATTGCTCGGGTTTGAGCCCGCGCAGGAATGCCGCGTCACCGATGAAGCTGCGCACCTCGCGACCGCACTGCGTGATGATGCGCTCGACCACGGGGTACGCTTCCGGGTGCACGGCGCTGGCGTCCAGCGGATTGTCGCCATTGGATATGCGCAGGAAACCGGCACACTGCTCAAACGCCTTGTCGCCAAGGCGAGGCACTTTCAGCAGCGCCTTGCGGTTGGCAAACGGGCCGTTGCCGTCGCGGTACTTCACCACGTTTTCGGCCACGCTGGCGCTCAATCCGGCGACGCGGGTCAGCAATGCCGCCGATGCCGTGTTGACGTCCACGCCGACGGCATTCACGCAGTCCTCGACCCGGGCATCCAGCGCGTGCGCGAGCTTGATCTGGTTCACGTCGTGCTGGTACTGGCCGACGCCGATCGCCTTGGGTTCAATCTTCACCAATTCTGCCAGCGGGTCCTGCAACCGGCGGGCAATGGAGACGGCACCGCGCAGCGTGACATCCAGTTGTGGAAATTCCTGCGCCGCCAGTTCGGATGCGGAGTAAATCGACGCGCCGGCTTCGCTGACCACCACCTTGCCCAAGTGGAGGTCCGGATATTTCTGCATCAATTGCGCGGCGAGCTTGTCGGTCTCGCGGGACGCGGTGCCGTTGCCGATCGCCAGCAGATTCACACCATGCTGCCGACTCAGCCTGGCCAGTTGCGTGATCGATTCGTCCCATTGCTTGCGTGGTTCGTGCGGATAAATGACGTCGGTGGCCAGCAGCTTGCCGGTGACGTCGACCACGGCCACTTTCACTCCGGTACGAATACCCGGGTCCAGGCCCATCACTGTCCTGGCACCCGCCGGCGCGGCCAGCAGCAGGTCTTGCAGGTTGTCGCCAAATACGCGGATGGCTTCGTCTTCGGCGCGCTCGCGTGCCTTGCCGAACAAATCCAGCGTGAGATGCAGATGCAGTTTGACGCGCCATGTCATGCGCACCGTTTCCCGCAGCCAGGCGTCGGCGGCGCGGCCACGGTGGTGGATGTTGGCGTGGACGGCCACGCGGCCTTCGGCTTCGGCATGGCCTTGCTCGGCATCAACGGCGGGGGTCAATTCCAGTTCCAGTACGCCCTCGTTGCGCGCGCGCAGCAAGGCAAGCAGACGATGCGAGGGAATCTTGCCGATGGGTTCGGTGTGATCGAAGTAATCGCGGAATTTCGCGCCGGCAGCTTCCTTGCCGTCGACCACCCTGGCGCGAATTTGCCCCTTGGCCCACATCCAGTCGCGCAGCTCGCCGACCAGTGCGGCGTCCTCGGCGATGCTTTCCATCAAGATGGCACGCGCGCCGTCGAGTGCGGCATGGACGTCAGCGACGCCCTTGTTCGCGTCGACAAACGCCGCCGCAGCCACCTCGGGGGTTTGCGTCGGGTCCTCGCGCAAGCCCAGCGCCAGTGGTTCCAGGCCGGCTTCACGAGCTATCTGCGCCTTGGTGCGGCGCTTGGGTTTGTATGGCAGGTACAGGTCTTCCAGCCGGGATTTGGTCTCGGCCGCCAGCAGGTCGGCTTGCAAGGCGTCCGTCAGCTTGCCTTGTTCCTCGACGCTGGTCAGGATCGCTGCGCGCCGATCTTCCAGTTCGCGCAGGTAGTGCAGGCGTTCTTCCAGCGTGCGCAGCTGCGTGTCGTCCAGGGCACCGGTGATTTCCTTGCGATAGCGCGCGATGAACGGCACGGTGGCACCGCCGTCCAGCAGTTCCACCGCAGCGCGTACCTGCGCGGCGCTGGCCGCAATATCGCTGGCAATACGTTGTTCAATGCTGAACATGGGTGTGGTGGTTCCTTGCTGTATCGCGAACTGAAAGGGCGATGATGATAGCAAGCTCGTTGCGCGCAACCATGGACGCGCGGAGTCGGTGACTCGCGTCGTGCGAAAGCTTTGCGCCGTAAAAAATCGGTGACCGGGTCGAAACCGGGCCACGCGAAGCAACAGGTAACCGGACTCGAAAAGTGCCTGGCGTCCGGAGCGCGCGGCAAACTCAGCGCCTGCGTTCAGGCCGATTGGTGCGACGGTTGGACGCGCTGCGGCGATCGGTCGTCCGGCGTCGCTCGGCAGCGGTGGTGACTGCGCGTTCGAGCGAGTCCGGCGGCACCGGCTCACGGTGTACCTCGCCAATGAAGCGGTAACCCAGGCAATAAACCGTCGCGATCAAGCGTGGCCGGGTGGCGGAGTCATCCAGCGCGCGCCGCAATTGCGAGATCACCCGGCTGAGTACGCCAGGGGTAACGTTGCGATGGCCCCACACGGCATCCAGCAGCGTGTCCTTGTCGATCAGCACGTTGGGGTGTTCCATCAGCATGGTCAACACGGCGTACGCCTTGGGCTCCACCGAAATGGGCTGCCCGTTGCGCTCCAGCCGGTGTGAGAGCGGTTCGAGGAGAATATCCCCGCATCGGTAAATCCAGCAGTGCAAGGATTTGAACCACGGCGGTGAAGTGTCCATGCGCGTGACCGGTTGTGTTGCCCCGTGCGACCGTGCACCCCGCTGTCAGTCGGTGTCAGCACAGGTTCATGTGGGTGGATCAGCGGAAGCTTGGTTGTGGATCTGCCCTGCCTCCTTGGTGGGAGCAGGTGGCGAATCCGTTGCGAGGATGAGCTTCGGCGGTGACGGGGACGATCCTGCAGCGTGCGCGGAAGCCGGTGTCCACCTGCTGGGTTGTGGTGCTCTGCATTTGGTCATTGAATCCACCGATTCCGATCGACGCTCCCCGTGCAACTCATTGTCACTCGCATTCGGGTTCATGATCGCCCGACAAACAGGAGGATCGTGTGAAGGGCGCGGCAAGAATTTGCTCGACGGCCCGGGTGCCAGTTTCGCGCGCACCGGCGTCGGCGACACCCGTACCACAGGCGTGTCATTTTGGCCCATGCACCATGCACCATGCACCGCACCGCCTGTTTAGGGGTGCAGGCGCCGAGGATCAGCATGTTTGCAGAACTTGCCACCTGCCCGATGCCGCCGAGGTTGACGCGTGCAACTTCGGCGCCGCAGCGCCGCCACTACGCCGGCTCCATCGATCTGCGCAACTCGGCGTTCCCGCCTTCGTGCGCACCACTGAAGAGCTGGCGCGGGGAGCCACGGAACTCCACGTCGATCATTCATCGACGCGCGCGCTGGTCGCTGGATCACCGGGAATCTGCCTGCGGCCTGACGGCGGGTGGCGTCGGGCCGCAGGTGGCGATCACGCGCTGAACGAACTGCTGTTTGGTTGCTGCGGGTCGCTGCCGGGGGCACTGTTGAACCGACTGGCACGGCCATTGAGGACCAGCGTGCCAGCCATCAAGTCGTGCAGACCTTGCTTGCGCTCGGTCCACGCAACCATCAGGAAGCCGATGCCAACGATGAGCAGGCTGAGGAATTTGGCCAGGTAGCGCGCCAGCGCACGTGGCAGGCTGATGCGTGCGCCGCGCAGGTCGGTGACGCGAATGCCCAGCACCAACTTGCCGACAGTCGCCTGCCAGGCGGAGCTTTCTAGCAGGGCGAAGTACAGCCAGACGACGACGGTGGACAGCAACAGCGCCGGCCACATCGTGTGCAGGTATACCTCGAGCGCCGCGAAGACCAGCTGCGGGTCATTGCCGGCATTTCTTTGCGCTTGTTCCATCGCTGCGGAGGCAGCGGTGGCACCGAACATCGAGCCGATCAGCTTGCTCGGGATGAGCAGCACGATGTAGTCGATGACATAGGCAGCAACGCGCTTCCAGAAGCCTGCGTGGTCTTCGAGCGCCGCTGTGGTGGTTTGCGGTAGTGGGGTGAACGCGGGTGGCGCTGCGCCTGTGCCGGTCGTCGCCCCGGCTACGGCATCGGGAAGCAGCACGGACAGCGGTTGCCAATCGGCCAGGCCTTCATACCAACCCAGATCCGCGCCGCTCATCTTGCCGCTGTGCAGCCACTCGCGTACGTCTGCTTCCGGGTAGGGACCATGTCGTTCACCGTCGCGGCCGATCCAGATTTCCATCGTGTGCGTCTCCCGGTTGTGGAGCGTGGGCTTGTGCGCATGATGCCACGCGCATGGACACCTGCGCATGCTGTTGCGGTGTGTTCAATGCAGCGTTGCGCGCGCCAGGATGTAGGCGCACGCCACGCGCTCATGCCGCACGGCGCTGCAGATGCACCAGCAGCAGCGAGATTGCCGCGGGCGTGACGCCGCTGATGCGTGCGGCCTGCCCCAGCGTGGTTGGCGCCGTGCGTTTGAGTTTCAGCAGCACTTCGGCGGACAGCCCGCGCACCCGGTCATAGTCGAAGTTGGTCGGGATGGCCGTGTGCGCGTGGCGCTGCTGGCGTTCGATTTCGTCGCGTTGACGTTGCAGGTAGCCGGCGTATTTGATCTGCACCTCGACCTGCGCCGCCACGTCCGTGCGGGTCACCGGCGGTCCGAACCCGCTCACGGCCGTGAGCGCGGTGTAACTGATTTCCGGCCGCCGCAGCAGCTCGGTCGCGGTCGTCTCGTGGCTCACGGCAACGCCAAGGTCGTGGGCGACGGACGCGCCAAGCGCGTTGCCTGGTGTGGCCTGCAGCGCATGCAGGCGCTGCAGTTCATGCTCGACGGCGTCGCGCTTTGCGCGCATGGCGTCGTAGCGTGCCTGTGGCACCACACCCAGCTGATAGCCGATTTCGCTCAGCCGCAGATCGGCGTTGTCCTCACGCAGGTGCAGTCGATATTCGGCGCGCGAGGTGAACATGCGATAGGGCTCGAGCGTGCCGTTGGTGGTGAGGTCGTCGATCAGCACGCCGATATACGCCTCATCGCGGTGTGGGTACCACGGCGTCTGCCCGCGCACCGCGCGTGCGGCGTTCAAGCCGGCGATCAGGCCCTGCGCGGCCGCTTCCTCGTAGCCGGTGGTGCCATTGATCTGGCCGGCAAAATACAGCCCGCCAAGAGCCTTGGTTTCCAGCCACGGGTGCAGCGCACGCGGATCGAAGTAGTCGTATTCAATCGCGTAGCCTGGCCGCGTGATGTGCGCGTGCTCGAAGCCCTTGATCGACTGCACCAGGGCGAGCTGCACGTCAAATGGCAGTGAGGTGGAGACGCCGTTGGGATAGATCTCGAATGTGTCCAGCCCTTCCGGCTCGATGAAAACCTGGTGGCTGGTCTTCTCGGCAAAGCGCACCACCTTGTCTTCAATGGACGGACAGTAACGCGGGCCGATACCTTCAATCTGTCCGGTGTACAGCGGCGAACGGTCCAGGCCGCCGCGAATGATGTCGTGGGTGCGCTCGTTGGTGTGGGTGATCCAGCAACTGGTCTGCCGCGGATGTTCCTGCGCGTTGCCCAGGTAGGAAAACACGGGCGCCGGGCTATCGCCATGCTGTTCTTCCAGTCCGCTGAAGTCGATGCTGCGGCGGTCGATGCGCGGCGGCGTGCCGGTTTTCAGGCGGTTGGCGGCGATGGGCAGTTCACGCAGTTTGGCGGCCAGCGTGGTGGCGGGCGGATCACCCGCGCGGCCACCGGCGTAGTGCGCCTGGCCGATGTGGATCTTGCCGGCCAGAAAGGTGCCGACGGTGAGCACGACCGTGCGGGCATGAAACGCCAGCCCCATCTGCGTCACCACACCAGTGACGCGGCCGCCCTCGATGATCAGGTCGTCCACTGCCTGCTGAAACAGCTGCAGGTTGGGTTGGGTCTCCACGAGGTGTCGAATCGCGGCTTTGTACAGGCCACGGTCGGCCTGACAACGCGTGGCACGCACGGCCGGGCCTTTGGACTGGTTCAGCGTGCGCCACTGGATGCCACCCAGGTCGGCCGCATGCGCCATCGCGCCGCCGAGAGCGTCGATCTCCTTGACCAGGTGACCCTTGCCGATGCCGCCGATGGCCGGATTGCAGCTCATTTGCCCGACCGTTTCCACGTTGTGCGTCAACAACAACGTGCGTGCGCCACAGCGCGCAGCGGCCAACGCGGCCTCGGTGCCGGCGTGCCCGCCGCCAATCACGATGACGTCGTAGGAGGTTGGATGCAGCATGGGACAGCCTTGATGGCATGGAGCACGGCGCGTGGGTCGCTCATGGTAACGCCATCGCGCAGCGTGGTCGATTGACGGCAAAGCCCTGCTGGGGCCGGCTTCCGCACGCGCCATGGGGTGATGGCATCCAATGTGCTTGATGCCTCCTGCACTTTCCCGGGCAGATGCTGCGCATGATGCGCGTTGAGGTCGGACACAGGGGTCCGCCCGCGTATCGGGAAAGGAAGCATGGCGGCACCTTCGGGCGCCGCCGCCTTGTGTGCGCGGCACGCAAGAGTCGCAAAAAAACCAAACCCCACAACGCGAGTTGCGGGGTTTGGTCCTTTCAGGTCTGGCGCCCGGCGGTCTCTTAGAACAGGGGGGAATCCAGGATGACCGTATGCCGGACGCCAGAAGTCGAAATTACTGTGGACGTTGAGAGGTCGTTATCCAGCTGGGAGCCGATGATCTGAGCCGGGGCGTGAATGTGCAGTGATGGTTGGGAGTTTTGTGTCGACAAGCGGCAGCAGATGACGTGTTGCGTCATCTCGGGGTGACGCCAGGGTGTTGATGGCGACGGTTGTTGTGGCTGGCACGACGATTGCTTTCTCGGGTTCGAGGAACGACAGCTTGAGGAGAGCGATATGGAAGTGAATCTGGAAACGTTCTATCCGCACCACGATTTGCTGGTGGAACTGGGCAAGGTGGAAATGGCCATGGAACGCCTTGACGAACGTGCTGCCAATGAGCGTGACGCGCTGCAGCCGGTACTGGCGTCGCGCCTGACCCGCCTGCGCGAAGAGCTGGTGCATCTGGCGGCGTGAGGGCCGGTGGCTTTGCATCGTGCGGCGAACAGCGCCCTGTGTGCAGCTTGCCTCGCGCAGGGAACGGTGATTGGTTGATCCCGCCTTGCGGCATCGGCTTGGTGCTGGGGGTCGCGGGAACCGGTTGGACCTGAGTCGACCGAGCTCACATTCGGCTGCGCCGTCCGTAATCTCTGCCGCTGCCTGACCCGTTGGAAGCACTCACGGCCGACAAAAAATTGTGGATTGCTACCTCACGTCGTCGGCTGCGACCGGCTGCGCTGCGGTAATGCGTTTACACGTCCGGCCGGCTCCTGATGTTGCAGCACGCGCTTGAGAATTTCCGCCAGATTGGGTGACAGCCCGGCACAGTCCGCCAGTGCCTGGATGGCAGCTTGCGCCGCCTGGCGTCGCTGCGGTTCCAGCCGTTGCCAACCATTGAACGCCGTCGCCAGGCGCGCGGCAATCTGCGGGTTGATCGCATCCAGCGATTCCAGCCTCGCGGCGACCTGACGGTAACCGGCACCGTCCGCCCGATGAAAACCGCTGGGGTTGCCGCGCATGAAGGCGCCGAGCAGCGCGTTCACGCGGTTTGGATTCCTCCAGCTGAAAGTCGGATCGCGTTCCAGCGCCAGCACACGCTTGAGCGCCGACTCGCCAGGCAGTTGCGCTTGCAGCGTGAACCACTTGTCCAGGGCCAGGGCGTCGTGTACGTGGCGCGCACGGAATTGCGCGAGCATGGGGGTCGCGGCATCGATGTCGCTGCGGGCCAGCACGTGCAACGCTGCCAGGCGATCCGTCATGCCCTGCGCGCGGGCGAATTGTCCGGCGGCCAGTGGCCACGCGCGCGCGGGGTTCACCAAGGCGAGCAAGGCCAGTATGCGGTCCTTGAGTCGGCGCCGACCCTGACTGACCGGATCCAACGCCGTACCCGAGCCTGCAGCCAGCGTGTGATAGCGCTGCTCCAGCGCGGCCGCGCCCAGTTGCGTGGCCAGTTGCTGCAGCAATTCCTGCCGCAGCTCGTGGATGCGCTGCGGGTCTACCTGCGTTTCGCGCTCGGCCAGTTCGGCTTCCGCCGGGGGCGTCAGCAACTCGGCCAGCAGTGCCTCGTTCAGCGTGTTCCGGTCGAACAAATGACCAAGCGCCGTACACCACGCCTGCAACGAATGCGCGGCGTGACCGTCGCGCAAATCATCATAAGCGCGTCCCGCCAGTTGCTGACTCGCGTCCCAACGATTGAAACCGTCGGCATCGTGTTCCACCAGCACTGCAAGTTCAGCTGGTGTGGCGGCGTATTCCAGGATCACCGGCGCGGAAAATCCGCGCAACAGCGAGGGGATCGGCGTGCAGCGCAGATGCTCGAAGACAAAGGTCTGTTGCGCCGCAGCCAGCAGCAGCACCTGTTCGTTGCCGACAGCGGGCGTCTGCCCGTCCATATGCAGGGGCAGCAGGTCGCCGGCAGGTGAGAACAGGGCCAACTTCACCGGGATCGGCAGCAGCGCACGCGGTTCATCCGCGCGTCCGGCCGGCGCGTGCTGGCTCAACGTGAGCGCGTAGGTGTGCGCGGTGGCATCGTAGTGACCTTGCGCGCGCACGCGCGGCGTGCCGGCGTGGTCGTACCACGCCAGGCTGGGGCGCAGGTCAATGTCGTTGGCATCGCCCAGGGCAGCGACGAAATCTTCGAGCGTCGCGGAACTGCCGTCGTTGCGCTCGAAATAGCGATCCATCCCGCGCCGGAAACCCGCCGCGCCCAGGCGGCTGGCCAGCATGCGCACCAGCTCGGCACCTTTTTCGTACACGGTGGCGGTATAGAAATTGTTGATCTCGCTGTATTGCGCCGGACGCACCGGATGCGCCAGCGGGCCGGCATCCTCGGGAAATTGTGCGCGGCGCAGGATGGACACATCCTCGATGCGCTTGAGCGGCGCGGAGTTCATCGCGGCGGCAAAGCTTTGCTCGCGGAACACGGTAAGACCTTCCTTCAGCGACAGCTGGAACCAGTCGCGGCACGTCACGCGATTGCCGCTCCAGTTGTGGAAATACTCATGGGCGACGACGGATTCGACGCGGCGATACTCGTCGTCGGTGGTGCTGTCCAGATCCGCCAGCAGGCATTTGGTATTGAAGATGTTGAGGCCCTTGTTCTCCATCGCGCCCATGTTGAAATCGTGCGTGGCGACGACGTGGAACACGTCCAGATCGTAATTGCGACCGTACGTTGCCTCGTCCCAGCGCATGGCGCGCTCCAGCGCATCCAGTGCGTAGTGACAACGCTCGATGGCATCCGCCTGGGCCCAGATCTTGATCTGCACCGCGCGACCGTCGGCGGTGACATAGTCGCGGTCGAGGTGCTCCAGCTGGCCGGCCACCAGCGCAAACAGGTAGCTGGGTTTGGGATGCGGGTCGACAAACCGCGACCAGTGGCGACCATCGGGCAGTTCACCACTGCCGTCCGGGTTGCCGCCGGCCAGCAGTACGGGGAAACGCGCGCGATCGGCGCGCAGTGTCACGGTATAGCGTGACTGCACGTCGGGCCGGTCGGGGAAATACGTAATGTGGCGAAAGCCCTGTGCCTCGCATTGCGTCAACAGGAACCCGGTCTCGCGGCCACCCGAGAGATACAAGCCTTCCAGTGCCGTGTTTGCGGCCGGCTGCAGGCGTACGCGGGTTTCCAGCACGCTGCCATCATGCGCGCCGCGGATCTCGAGCAGGTTGTCGTGTATCGCATACGCGCTGGTGGGCAGCGCCTGTCCGTCAAGGGCGATGGACAACAACTCCAGCTCTTCGCCATCCAGTTGCAGCGGCGCACTGGCGTCCGTGCAGCGCAGCACCATGCGCGCTGCCAGCTCGGTGTGATCGATGCCAAGGTCGAAATCCAGTGCCACCGTATCGACGCGCCATGCCGGCGCGCGATAATCGGCCAGACGTACCAGTTGTGTGGCGGGTTCCACTTGCGTGTTCATCTGTGCTCGAGTGACAGGAGAGTGCAAAGGCTAGCATGCACGCGGGTCACCGCTGTCCCGTGCGCGGGTTTCAAGCGCGCCTTCCGAGGAGATCCAGCATGTCGCGATATACCGCCACCCAGACCCGACTCGGTACGCAGCCGATCGTGGTGCTGCATGACAGTGTGGGTGGGCGCGAAGTGCGCATTGCCTGTCACGGTGCGGCATTGCTCAGCTGCATGCTGCGGGCCGCGAACGGCACGCGGCGGGATATCGCCGCCGGGTATCAAACCGCCACGGAGATTGTGGAACGTTCCGGTTCGCGATTCGCGATCATGGCGCCGTTCGCCGGGCGCATCGCGGATGCGCGCTACAGCTTTGCCGGTCAGGCGCAGGATCTGCAACCCGGCGTGAGTGGTGCCGCGCGCGCCAGTCGCCACGGCTTTGTGCGCGACGCGGATTTTGCCATCGTCGTGCTGGCCGCGGATGACGGCAGCGCGCAAGTCACCCTGGGGACGTCGGCCATTCGCCCGCAGCCGGGGTATCCGCATGCCATCGACTTGCGCGTCACGTTCACCCTGGATGCCGGCGGCATCACGCTGGAAGCGTTGATGCGCAATGTCGGTGCCGATGCGGCGCCATGCTTCTTTGGCTGGCATCCGTATTTTGTCGTGGGCGACGGCGCCGTCGATGGTTGGGAATTGCAGATTCCGGCGCAGTCGCTGATCCGTACCGGCGCCGACCTGATTGCCCTGCCTGGCGAGCAAGCCTACGTCGCGCTGGATGATGCGCCGGCGCTGGATTTTCGCGCACCACGGGTGATCGGCACGAGCATGCTCGACCAGGGGTATACCGACCTTGAGGCGGACGCCGATGGCCGCATACGTACCCGTCTGCGTGATCCGCTCGGTGGTTGGGCGCTGGCGGTGTGGCAGGAGCGCGGCGTGCTGCACGCGTTCACCGCCGATACCGTGGCGCGCGATGCCCGCCGCGCCGTCGCCCTGGAGCCCATGGAGTGCATGGCCGATGCGTTCAACCGACCCGAATGCGCGGCAGCCATCCGCCTGGAGCCGGGGGCGGAACGTCGCTTCCGCTGCGGCGTGGAGGTGACCACGCCATGAGCACCGTGTTCGACAGCTTGCCAAGTATCGATGACATCCGCGCAGCCGCAGCGCGGATCGCCGCGCATGCAGTGGTAACCCCAGTGTTGCGCAACGATGTGCTCGACGCGTTGTGCGGTGCGCAGTTGTACTTCAAGTGCGAAAACCTGCAGCGCGGCGGCGCGTTCAAGTTCCGCGGTGCCTGCAACGCCGTGTGGGCGCTGAGCGACGAGCAGGCAGCGCGTGGCGTGGTCACGCACTCCTCCGGCAACCACGGCAATGCGCTGGCCCTGGCGGCCGCCACGCGCGGCATCGTGGCGCACATCGTGGTACCCGAGGGTGCAGTGCAGGCGAAGGTCATGGCAATCGAGCGTGCTGGTGCCGTGCTGCATCGCTGCGCGCCGACGCAAGCCGCCCGCGAGGCCATGTGCGCACAAGTGCAGCACGACACCGGCGCGGTCCTGGTGCATCCGTATGCCGACCGGCAGGTGATGGCTGGGCAGGGCACGATCGCCCTGGAGCTGTTGCGGCAGGTGCCGGTGCTGGATGCGTTGATCACGCCGGTTGGCGGTGGCGGCCTGGCCAGCGGCATGGCGATTGCCGCCCACGCACTGCAGCCGGCGCTGCCGCTGTTTGCCGCCGAGCCCCGCGGTGCCGACGACACCGCGCAATCCCTGGTGCACGGGATGCGCGTGACCACCGTGGTGCCGAATACCTTGTGCGACGGTTTGCGCGCGCTGGTGGGCGAGCCCAACCTCGCGGCGTTGCACGCGCACGAAGTCGCGGTGATCACGGTCAGCGACGTGGAAACCATCGCCGCCATGCGCTTGCTGTGGCTGGAATTGAAGCAGGTGGTGGAAGTGTCCAGCGCAACGGTGCTGGCCGCGATCCTCAAGGCACCGCACCGGTTTGCCGGCAAGCACATCGGCGTGGTGCTCACCGGCGGCAATGTCGATCTGGATGCGTTGCCGTGGTGAGGGGCGGGTGTGCGCTCAGCCCCGGTGCCGGGCGCCGACGCCACTGATGGCCACCAGTCCCAGCAGCACCAGCACAATGCCGAACAGTTCCATGGCCGAGGGACGCTCGTGCAAAATCAGCCAGGCCAGCAACACGCTGGTGACCGGCACGCCGAGGCTGGACACGCTGGCCACGGTGGTCGACAGCCGTTGCAGCACGATCGTCCACAACCACCACGCGAGGCTCGACGCCAGCACCACGCTGTAGGTCAGCGCGGCAATGAACGGCCAGTTCCACACCATCGGGCGTTGCGGTACGGCCAGGGCGACCACGCCGAGCACGAGTGCACCGATCAGCATCTGCCACGCCGTGAGGTTCAGCAGCTCCGGTGCGTGGTGCTGAAACATGCGCTTGCTGAGCACCGTGCCACCGGCCCACGCCGCACCGCCGGCAATCGCCAGCGTGGTGCTCAGTACACTGCCCATCGTGTGCCAGGGCTCGATGATGCACAGCAGACCGACGGCCGCCAGCGTCAGTCCGAGCCAATGCCGCGTCGTGGGTTGATCACCCAGCACCAGCCACGCCAGCAACACCGCCCAAAACGGCATGGTGTAGGCCAGCAGTGCCACGTGGCCGGCGCCGCCATCGATCAACGCCCACTGCTCCAGCCCCTGGAACGCGGCGGTCTGACACAGCCCAATCATGACCGTGGGCAACCACGGCGGTGGCCGCAACGACTTTCCGCTCAGCAGCAAGGCGGCGAACAACACGCCGGCACCCAGCAGGTAGCGCAACGCGGCAAAGTCCAGGGGGCCGGCGTACGCCATCGCCTGCTTCATCACCACCCAGCTGTACGCCCAGATGAGGATGGTGACGCCGAGCGCCAGGAGCGCGCCGCGAGGGAATGACCGGGAAGCTGGCATGGGCAATGACGGCACGAAAAGGCGCCCAGTCTAGCTGCGTCCGTTGCCGCGCGCGGGTACCATCAACGGCCTTTCACCACCTGTGCCGACCCATGCCGTCAATCAATGAGCCACCTCGCTGCGGCTGGGCACGCAACGATCCGCTGTTGCAGGCATACCACGACACCGAGTGGGGTTCGCCGTTGCATGATGACCGACGCCTGTTCGAGTTTCTCGTGCTGGAAGGTGCACAGGCCGGCCTGTCGTGGCGCACCGTGCTGGCCAAGCGCGAGCATTACCGCAAGGTGTTCCACCAGTTCGACATTGCGCGTGTGGCGGCGATGACGGATGCCGCACTGGAACGGCTGCTGCTTGACCCCGGCATCATCCGCAATCGA
>DATCWU010000392.1:0-14795 GCA_036566165.1 Rhodanobacter sp.
GAGGAGCGCAGGGCTCGTGGCCGCGCGCGAACGCGCGCCTCGTGATCTGACTCGGCGCAGTTGTCCGAGCGGAGCGAACGCAGTGAGCACAGCGAGTTCTGCGCCGAGCCACGAGCCCGAGCACCGCAGGGCAGCCTGCGCGCAGCGCAGGCCGGCTCGGCTAAGCGCCGCGGCCCGCCCGCACACCCCTTTGCCGCTCCGGCCGTCCAAGCGAACCTTGCATCGTGGGTCGCGCCAAGTGGGGTGGGGCAACTGAAATGGCCGCCAGGGCCCGGGGCAATCTCGTCGTGGAGCACATGGACACCCTGTTTGCCGGCGAACTCGTCCTCGAGCCGCTCGTCGTGGGCCACGCCGAGGCGATGTTCGAGGTGCTCAAGGATCCGGCGCTCTACCGCTATCTCGACCACCCGCCCCCGCCATCCCTCGAGCACCTTCTTGCGGTCTATGCTCGACTCGAGACACGCCGCTCGCCCGACGCAACCGAGCACTGGCTCAACTGGATCGTCCGCCCGCGGGACCAGCCTCCCATCGGCTACGTCCAGGCCACCGTCGTGTCGGACCGGAGCGCCTGGATCGCCTACGTGTTCTCCAGCAAGCACTGGGGTCGCGGCTACGCCACGCAGGCCACGCAAGCCGTCGTCGGGCACCTCGCCCGCGCCCACGGCGTCAGGCGGTTCCTCGCCAGCGTCGAGGCGGACAACGGGCGCTCCATCCGGCTCCTCGAGCGGCTCGGCTTTCGTGAGGCGACCGAGCGCGAGCTGGCGGGCCACGATCTGTCCCCAAGCGAGCGCCTCTTCGTGCGGTAGCGAGCTTCCGCACACATCCGGGGCCAGACGCCGAGACTTGGCGCCCGGTGCGCATCGCCTCGGAACAATGCGCGGGGCGCGCGCTCTACTGCGGAGCACACCGACGCGCAGCGAAGGAGCCGAACATGATCCACTGCGTTCGCGTCCTGGCCGCGATGGCGATCGTGGTTCTCTGCCAGACGGGCCAGGCCGAGTCCTTGCGCTGCGCCGGCGGCATCGCCGCCGAAGGCGACTCGCGGGTTGCCGTCGCCTTCAAGTGCGGGCCACCGCTGCTGCAGGACAGCTTTTGTGCGCCCGTGTACTTCGGCCAGACGCTGCACCCGGTGCCCGAGCCCTTCGCCAGCGCCTTCGTCCCCTGCCAGCGGACCGACGAGTGGCTCTACGACCGCGGTCCCGGCAACTTGGTCGCCACCGTGCGATTCCGTTGGGGCGTGGTGCAGTCGATCCGATACGGTCGCGATCCGCAGTAGCGGTCTGCGCTCAACGACGGCCAAGCTCGACGACCGGCATTCGCCGCCCGGCGTGGCCGGGCATCCGCGGAGCGCCGCGGCGCCTTGTATCTTTACCGCGAGGCTTCGGACCGGCTCACGCAGCCCGAAACGCCTCTGGGTTGAAGCCTGAAGCCCGTGCCTGAGCACTGGGCGCGTGAGCCGGACCGTCCTTTCTTGCAGCCCGAACGGTTGTAGGAACTTGTAGTTCGCATAGACAAGGATGGGAGCGAGAGGACGTGTCCGACTCTGTTTTCGTGGGTATCGATGTTTCCAGCCAGACGCTGGAGGTCGCCAGCAGCGCCGAGGCCAAGACTTGGCAGGTCAGCAACGATGCGATGGGCATCGAGCAGCTGCTGGGGCAACTGGCCGGCTCGAAGCCGGCACTGGTGGTGCTGGAGGCCACCGGCGGCTACGAGTTCGAGGCCGCCTGCGCGATCCAGGCCGCCGGCTTGGCGGTGGCGGTGGTCAACCCGCGCACGGCGCGCGACTTCGCCCGCGCGATGGGCGCGCTCGCCAAGACCGACGCACTGGACGCGAGGATGCTGACGGCCTTTGCCCGGGTGCTCCATCAGCACCCCGAGCGCGAGCGCTTCGTCAAGCCGCTGGCCGACGCCGAACTGCAGCGGCTGCAGGCGCTGGTGCTGCGTCGGCGCCAGCTCGTGCAGATGATCACCTCCGAGCGCCAGCGCATGCGCATCTCGCATGTGGCAGCGCGCCCGAGCATCGAGCGGGTGATCGAGTTCCTCAAGCGCGAGCTCGCCGACAGCGACACCGAGGTCGCCGCCCATGTGCAGCGCCATCACGCCGAGTTGGCCGCGGCCCTGGCCAGCGTGCCGGGCATCGGCGCGGCCAGCGTGGCGGTGTTGCTGGCCGAGCTGCCCGAGCTGGGCAAGCTCGACCGCCGCCGCGTGGCCGCGCTGGTGGGCGTAGCACCGCTGAACCGCGACTCCGGGCAGATGCGTGGTCAGCGCACCATCTGGGGCGGTCGTGCCGATGTGCGACGAACGCTGTACATGGCCACGCTGACCGCGGTGCGCCACAACCCCGTCCTCAAGACCAGCTACGAGCGGCTGTTGGCTGCCGGCAAGCGCAAGAAGGTCGCACTCGTGGCCTGCATGCGAAAGCTGCTGATCATGCTCAATGCCATCGCCAAGCACCGCTCGAGGTGGGATCCGACGCTGCATCACGCTTGACGGCCAAGACGGTTGCTCAGGCGGTCGTGCAGTACACGGACGGGCGGGAGATCTGGTCGTTCCAGGGCAGATACACAGGAGTCGAATTCAGCGTCGGGCCTCGAGGCGCTCTTCATCGCGCGCACTGGATGCAGATCGATTTCACCCGTGCGAGCAGGGACTGCGCGTGGAGCTCGCGTTCGGGTAGCGCGCAGACAGTGCCGAATCGAGTCATTCACGCGTTGTTGGTCGGTCTCGCCATGCACGCACCAGTGACGGTCAGCTAGCGACCAAAGCAGCCGTTCCCGGCCAACACAAGCGAACGCGCGGTCGCGGCGACGGGCGCTGGGTCGGCATCGGGATGCGTCAGCCGCGCCGAGCCGCTTCGATCGCAGCGATGTCGATCTTTCTCATCCCCATCATGGCTTCGAAGGCGCGCTTTGCCGCCGCTCGATCGGGGTCGGCGATCGCGGCCGTCAGGGCGCGCGGCGTGATCTGCCACGACAGTCCCCACTTGTCCTTGCACCAGCCGCATTCGCTTTCCTGCCCGCCGCTTCCGACGATCGCGTTCCACAAGCGGTCGGTTTCGGCCTGGTCGTCGGTCGCGACCTGGAACGAGAAGGCCTCGTTGTGCTTGAACTCCGGACCTCCGTTCAAGCCGAGACAAGGAATGCCCATCACCGTGAACTCTACCGTCAAGACGTCACCCTGTTTCCCCGCGGGATAGTCACCAGGCGCGCGATGGATCGCGCCCACCGCGCTGTCCGGGAAGGTCGCGGCGTAGAACTTCGCGGCGTCCAGTGCGGCGCCGTCGTACCAGAGGCAGATCGTATTTTTGCTGACCATTCCGGTTCTCCTTTGGCGGAGCGGATGCGGGTGAAACCCCGGCTCAGAGTGCACCTTCAAATGGCTGCTCCTGGCCAAGGCAGGTGCCTTGCCGTTGCAGCGACCGGCGCAAACCAATCTTCCGCTATCCATCGTTATGGCTTCGTCGTGTCCATGTCTGCCGGCGGCAGCCTCGTGACCGATTGCATCGAGCTGGTGGCTCCAGGGACAATGGCGGCAAATCTCGCGCGCGAAGGAAGCCGGGGTCAGCTCACCTCGACCCGACAGATGTTCTGTGGTCTGGTGGTTACGGTGCCGGTAGCCGTTGTTCGTACCAAGGTCGTGAGCGATTCACGATCTTGACCACCGACAGCATCACCGGGACCTCGATCAGCACGCCCACGACGGTGGCCAGGGCAGCACCGGATTGCACGCCGAACAGGGCGACGGCGGTGGCGACCGCCAGCTCGAAGAAGTTGCTGGCACCGATCAGCGCGGATGGACCGGCGACGCAATGCGCCACGCCGAGCCTGCGGTTGAGCAGGTAGGCCAGGCCGGAGTTGAAATACACCTGTATGAGGATCGGCACGGCCAGGATCGCGATGATCAGCGGCTGCTCGATGATCTGTCGGCCCTGAAATCCAAACAGCAACACCAGCGTGGCCAGCAGAGCCACCAGCGACACCGGGCCGAGGCCCGCGAGCACCGCTTGCAGCCGCGCCAGTCCGCCACGGGCGAGTAGCCAGCGGCGAAGCGCCACCGCGAGCGCGACCGGCACCACGATGTACAAGCCAACCGATAGCGCCAGCGTGGCCCACGGCACGGTGATCGACGACAGCCCCAGCAACAGCGCCACCAGCGGCGCAAAGGCCACGATCATGATCGCGTCATTGAGCGCCACCTGGCTGAGCGTGAAGTTGGCATCGCCCCGGCACAGATTGCTCCACACAAACACCATCGCGGTACACGGCGCCGCGGCCAGCAGGATCAGTCCTGCCATGTAGGAATCGACCTGCTCCGGCGGCAGCCAGTCCGCGAACACGTACCTGAGGAACAACCACCCCAGCAGTGCCATCGAAAACGGCTTGACCGCCCAGTTGACGAACAGGGTGACGCCGATGCCGCGCCATTGCCGACTGACCTGGCGCATCGCGCCGAAATCGACCTTCAGCAGCATGGGGATGATCATCAGCCAGATCAGCGCGGCCACCGGCAGGTTGACCTGCGCGGCCTCCATGCGGCCGAGGCGCGCGAACGTGTCCGGGAAAATGTGCCCGAGCCCGGTGCCCACGACAATGCACAGGCCCACCCATATCGTCAGGTAGCGTTCGAATCGGCCCATGCGCGGTACGACCTCAACCATAGATGGGTACTTCGTCTTCCGGTTGCACGCAGCCGATGTGATCCAGCGCCTGGCGCAAGGCTGGACGGTCCTCCCAGATATCGGCCGGCAGCGCCAACAGCGCCTGCAGGCGCATCTTGACGATGCGATGGGCTTGGCGGAAGGCTTCGCGCCTGGCGTCATCGTTACCCTCGACCGCTGCCGGGTCGGGCTGGCCCCAGTGCACGCGCAGGAAGTTGCCGAACACGACCGGGCAGACTTCGGCCGCAGCCGCGTCGCAGACGGTCACCACCAAATCCATCGGCTGCGCGGCCGCCGTCGCGAACTCGTCCCAGGACTTGCTGCGCAGCCCGGCGGTGGCGATGCCGTCGGCGGCCAGCTGGGCGAGGGCGAAGGGGTTGACCGTGCCGCTGGGCTGGCTGCCGGCGCTGAACACCTCGAAGCGGTCGCCCGCCCAGGCGCGCAGTGTGGCTTCGGCCAACACGCTGCGGGCCGAGTTGCCGGTGCAAAGGAACAAGACGCGATGTTTCATCGCGCTGGTGCGCGACGGGGAATTGGTGATCGCTACCATCAGCAGGCACACCCGGCCGCCGTGCCGGTGGTGCAGGCCGCGCCCGCCGAGTCCGCGCAGCAGTTGTGGGTCAGGTAGGCGACCAGTTCGTTCATGGCAGCGAAGTTGGCGCGGTAGCAGACATTGCGGCCACGGTTCTCGCTGCCCACCAGGCCCGCGTGGACCAGCTCCTTCAGGTGGAAGGACAAGGTGGCAGCGGGCACGGCCAGCACCTCGGCGATCTCGCCAGCCATGCGCCCGGCCGGGCCGGCTTCGACCAGCAGCCGGAAGGCCGCCAACCGGGTGGCGTGGCCCAGCGCCGTCAGCGCAGCTAATGTCTGGTCGGTTTCCATTCTTCTAGAATAATCGAAACGACATTGAGGAGCAATCAGCCGAAGCCCTGACCCTCTCTCACTTGGCGCCCGGAGCACGTTATCGCCATACCGACACGCTGCCGGAGGGCAGGCACGAGGTCTGTCTGGCGGATCACGCTCTGCTCCGCTGCCACCGCTAGATCGAGTTCAACCCGCTACGCGCAAGCATGGTGTCGGACCCAGCTGACTATCGGTGGTCGAGCTACATCTGCAATGCGTCAGCCCCGCCGTGGAGAAAGCGATCTCCCCGGCCGGTAGCCAGTCCACGAACACGTGCCCGAGGAAAAACCAGCCCAGCAGGGCAATGAAAACGGCTTGACCGACCAGTTGCCGACGCCCTGCCGCTGCCGGCCGACTTGGCCCGATCTGCCCCTTTTTATTCACTCCGCTGATGGATTCAACAAGCGAACAGCCGGCCAGTATCCAGACCAACGATGTGTAACCGGTACCAGACGCAGCGCATCACTGGATGCGCCGCTTACCACTGGTGAAAGTAGCTAACGCGGAATACGGCACCAGCACCTGGCAAGCGGCTCGTGTTACTGCTGCTACGCATCAATTGACTGTATCGCGGGAAATAATATCGGTTGAAGATATTTTCAATACCAAAGGTCGCTTTGTTCTTGTCGTCTATCTGCCACCGGCTGGCCAGATCCACGGTTGCATAGCTCGAAGTATTCCACCGCCCGAAGCCTGTTTTGCCATCAAGACGGTAGTCTTTCGGAGCAAAATACATTGCTTGAACACGGTGACTCCAATGATCTGAAGGTGTGTATTCAACATAAGCCGTAAGCTTCAGCGGCGGTATGCGATAGCCCGTCATGTCCCGGTAGTCACTACTGCCTTGCGGCTTTTCGCGCCCATTCATCCAGGTCAAGGTACCCCCTGACTTCCATTTGTTGTCGTCGCTGAAATAATCCAATCCCCCATCAACCCCGTATATACGCTCCTCCGTGCGCAGCAGGATCAAGCCGTTGTTGAGGCTCTGCAAACCACCCAGCTTGGAGTGAGACCGGAACACGCCGAGACTGGTCTCCATGTTGGAAAAATGTCCTCGCCAACCCAACTCGATCGAGTTCGTCTTGACAGGCTGCAAGTCGGAGCTGTTGATGTTGAAAGCGGGTGTCGCATTGCGCACTTGCACACCTATATCGGGCAGATCGAAGCCCTGGCTGAACGACGCGTATAGTTCGTGTGCCTTGACCGGATTGAACACCACACCTGCGTTGGACGTCCAGGCGCCATATCTTACGGTTCCCCCCTGCACGCTCGCAGGATCGGTTACCCGCAGCTGGGACAGCGGCATGAAGTCGTTGAAGTGAGCATTTGCGCGGTCATATCGCATTCCGCCCTGAACTGCCCAATGATCATTGAAACGATGCTCCAGTTGCGCAAATACTCCCAGACTGCGCGTGGTAATGGGCGGCATGTAGATCAGACGCCCGGTCTTGCTGAATCGCAACCCGCCGCTGGCATCATAGATATCCGGGTCGAAGGTATCCAGGGGCATCCTGCTGCGTTCCTGGTTAAAGTCGGCACCCCAGGTCAATTCGGTATTCTTGTCCGCGCTCAACGGAGTCTTGATGGTCAATCGACCACCTAATACTTCCGAGTCCTGCATCACCTGGTCGACGTTGGCTCCCCGCACCGACACTTTACGCGCATCGAATGGCGCAAAGCGCGTGTGGAGATCGCGGTAATAAATTTGCGCACCAAGCGTGCTCTTGCTGCCAGCCAGGCTCCGGTTTTGATAGTCCAGATTGATCATCGTGTTCTTCAAGCGGTTCTGGTCTTTCAACTCCAGTCCCTTGATTGATCTCGCAGCCGTACTTCCCGGAGGCAACGCGGCTACTGAAGGATCAGAGGCATAATCCGTATCCTGTTTCGCGTCATAGTGGCTTGCAGAAAGCAGCAGGTGCTGATCGGTATCAAGGCGAAAGCCCAGCTTGCCTGACAGGTCGTAAATATTCGAATCGAACAGGTCACCCTGGCTGGGCTCCGGTGCGATGCGATGGCCGTGCGCATCGAACGAACCACCGGCATGCCGCATACCCAGACTCAACGAATAATCGACGATTTTTCCGCCACCCGAAAAATAGTTCTGAATCTCGCCGCCGAGCCCCGCCGCGCCCGGGCGTGACAACGGCACCAGGCCTGAAACCGTCGTCTCTACGTGGGATTCACCATCCGGCTGACGAGTACGAATAGACACAATACCGCCAGCGGCCCCGCTGCCATAGATCGCGCTACTGCCTCTGAGCACCTCAATCTGCTCGACATCGGCCGGGTTGATATTGGCAAGGTTGCGCGACGAATCGCGATTGGTACTCAGTGGTATGCCGTCGACCAGCACCAACATGTTGCGGCCACGCAAGGTCTGGCCAAAGTCCGTGACCGTATGGCTGGAATCCGACATGCCGGGTATCGCCTTGCTCAAAAGTGTCGCGACGCTGTCTGATCCCTCGCGCAGTATGTCCAGCTGGTCCCGATCCAGGATAGTCACTTGTTGCGTCGGCGACATCAGATCACTGCGGGTGCGCCCCGACACCGTAATTGCCGATAGCGCGATCACGGAAGCAGCATTTTGACTGCCTTGTGCGTGAGACCGGCTTGCTTTCGCGTCCGGGAGTGGCGCTTTCTCAAGGATATAGCTGCCGTCTGCCGCGCGTCGCACGCGAAAACCACTGCCGGCGAGTAAATGGTCAAATCCTTCCTGCACCGAGAAGGTGCTGGCGAGGCCTGGCGTTGACTTGCCTCGCGTCGCGTTCCTGTCCATATGCAGGTTGACCCCGGCCCGTGCAGCAAACTCCGCGAGTGCCGGACCCAGTGGTCCCGGCGCAATGTCGTAAGCTTTAACCGTCTGCACAGAGCCATTAGTCTGCGCATTGGCGGCGGTAGTGGTAATTCCCATGATCGCTGTCGCCAGCGCGCAAAGAGCCCAAGACATCGAACGAACGGATGGAAGATTTCGGTGGCTGGAAAACAGTGAAGTGAAATACGCAGGTATCCGGTGCGTCATGGAAAGTGTCACCTTGTAGGTCGATAAGAGAAGGGCTGCACAAGCAACGGGCGCCATGGGTGTCGGGAGATCTGCACCTTCCCGGCGAGCCAACGGCAGGGGCACAAGCCCTGACCCAACGCAAGCTCGGAAAGCGCAAGCTGGCGCTCAAAGCGCGGCCAGGTGTGCTGGTATCGGAAGCGTCAAGGTCACCCTCCCTCAGCCGCATTGCATCGGCGCAGCGCTGGCCCGCGAACCTAGTGGGCGGCAACCGCTTGCGCGACGCGGCGGACGGGGCGCCGCGCCCGCCAGTACAGGAAACCGGTGACCAGGAAGAACGGTGGCAGCAGCCCGGAAAGCAGCACCAGTGTCCACCAGAACGATCCCGTGCCGCCGGCGTGCAGCGGGTAGAGCGCGTTGCTCAGCCGCGCGCCGGTATCTTCGCCGGTGGCGTCGACCGCGCTCAGCACGCGCGCCTGGTAGGGATCGAGCCAGACTACGCTGCGCCCGACCGTGTGCCACTCGCCGGCGGCGCGGGCGCGCACGCTGACGCGACCGTCATCCGCCCGAGGCAGGGCGATGCGATGCAGTTCGGCACCGGGCAAGGCGCGTTGCGCCGCGGCCAGCACGGCGGCCCAGTCGATCGCTGTAGCGCGCGCCGGGATGGGCGCCGGTGGCGGGGCACTGGGCGTATCGGCGAACAGCACCTGCAAGGCATGCCGGCTGCCGCCGTGGTAGACCATGAGCGTGCCGGTCAAGGTCACCAGCAACAACAGCGGCAGGCTCAACGCGCCCAAGCTGCGGTGCCAGCTCAGCCAGCGCCGCGCTGGCGGTTGCGTGCACGGCGTGAGGTGCGCCCGTAGCCGCCCGCGCCGCGGCCACCACAGCACCAGGCCGGACAGGAGCATAAACAGGCTGACCCAGCCGAGCACGCCGAGCAGTGTTTCGCCGGTGTGACCGCCCAGCAGGTGGGTGTGCCAGTCGCGCAACGCCAGCATTACGTCGGTATTCGGCGCGCGGGTCAGCAGCAGCTCGCCGCTGGCCGGATCGAGGTAGCGGCGCACGCCGCCCGTGAAGTAGAGCTGCCAGCTGGGCAGGGCGGCGGTGGGCAGGTCGGTGCTACGCAAGCCTTGCGTGGACCAGTCGCGGACGATGCGTTCGAGCACCGCGGCCTGCTGCGTCGGCGTGGGCAAGGCGTGTGCCGTAAGCTCCGGATGCAGTGCGCGCAGCAACGGCCCCTGCAACGCCAGCACGCTGCCGCTCAACGCGATCAGCGCATAAACCAGACCCAGGCTGAGGCCGCACCACAGGTGCAACTGGCGCAACCATTGCCGCACCCGGCTGGTGGAACGCGCCGGGGTGGCTGTGTGGACGGTATCGCGCATGTCAGAACACCTGTTGCCAGGTCAGCGAGACGGTGCGGCCGCGGCCGGCGAAATAGGAATCGTCGTCACCGACTGTCTGCGAGACGTAGTTGATGTACTGCTTGTTGGTGAGATTCTGCACGCCCAGCGTCCAGGTGCCGGCAGCGCCGGCGTGCCATTTCACGTAGGCATCGGCGGTGACATAACCGTCGAAGTGCGCAGTGCGGGCGCCCAGCGTGGCGAAGTCGCGGCTGGCCAGGTGCGAGAGTTGCAGGTAGCTCGACAGCGGCTCGTTCCATTGCTGCGTCCAGGACACATTGAGCCGGTTTGGCGCGGAGTTTGCGCCGTCCAGGTCCGAGTCCACCTGACCGTCACCGTTGCGGTCGGAGCGGCCGTGGTTGATCGCATAGGAGGCATTCAGGCGGGTGCCGGCGTGCGGCGTCCAGCCGGCCCGCGCTTCCCAACCGCTGATCTCGGTGCGCTGGCGCGCCACGTCGTAAACCTGGTTGGGCGCATCGAACACCAGTAGCGCACCCAGCTTCGAAGTCGAGGTCCAGTAGCTCACGCGCGCGTTGAATACCTCGCCGGCGTACTCGGCACCGAGCTCGCGGTTGTCCGATACCACCGGCTTGAGATCCAGGAACTCGCCCACCCGCTGGCCCGGTACCTTGATTGCACGCAGCACGCGGCCGACGTCGGGCAATGTGTAGCCCTGCGCGTAACTGGCGAACAGGTTGAGGGCGTCGGTGAGGTACCAGACGGCGCCAAGGTTCGGCAGCGTCTTGCGGAAACTGCGCGTGCCGCCTTCGACGCTGGTGCTGTCGTAGAAAGCCAGGGTGCGAAAGGTCGGCACTTCCAGCCGGCCGTGTTCCTGGCGCAGGCCAGCGTTGATCGACAGCGTCTGCAGTGGCCAGTACTCCGCCTGCAGGAATGGTGCCCAGCCGGTGTAGGTGCTTTGTGGCACCCAGTTGCGCCCGGTCTGTACCAGTGCCTGGTGGGTGCGGTCGCGGTAGCCGTCGGCACCGGCCAGCACGGTCAGCGTGTCGTCGAGCAGGCCGCGGCGCGCCCAAGACAACCGCGTGCCGTCCTTGACCGATTCGTTCTGCGACTGGTCGAACACCAGCGGACCGAAGGCCGGGTCCTGGAAGGTGCCGAAGGTGCCGCCGCCGAACAGTTCGCGGTTGCGCTGGTGGTAGAGCTGTGCGCGCAACTCGCCACCGGCCAGGTGCGGATCGCGGTAGTCCAGGCTGGTGGTCAGCACGCGGTTGCGCGGCGCCGCACCAGGTTGCTTGCCGCGCACCGATGTGGTCGGGACGCCGGCGGCCATGTCGCCCGGGACTGCGGTGTAATCGCCGTTGCCTTTGAGGTCGTAGCGGTTGGCGGTCAGTTGCAGACGGCGCTCGCCGGCGAACGTGTAACCAAGCTTGGCGAAGCCGTCCCAGCTTTTGGAGTCCATCAGGTCGCCCTGGGTGCCATCGACGCCGATCAGGCGGCCGCGCGCATCCGGGTACATGCCGCGCTTGCGCCACGACAGGCCGGTGACCAGGTCGAACGCACCCGAGCGCATGCCAAGCAGCCAGGCCGCGCCGTAGCCGAGCCCGTCCGCGCCCTGGGTCGGCGCGCTCGTATCCAGGGTGAGTTCCTGCCGCATGCCGTCCTGCGTCGGCGCGTGCTTGGTGATGATGTTGATGATGCCGCCGGCGGCGCCCAGCCCCTGCAGCGAGTTGGAGCCCTCGACGATCTCGATCCGCTCAATCATGGCCGGGTCGATCGTGTAGCCGTCGCGCGAGCCATTGCGCAGCGGGCTGGATTGCGGCACGCCGTCGATCATGTACAGCGGGTTGCGCCCGCGCAGGGTCTGGCCGCGCACCGACAACTTCTGCGTGGAGGGTGCGTAGGAGGGCACCAGCGCGCCGATTGCGTCGCCAAGGTCCGGCGTGATCGCCATTTGCCGGGATAGGTCCTCGTGGTCGATCACGGTGATCGTTGTCGGCAGCGCGCCTTGGCTGCGCGGCATGCGCAGGGTGCTTTCGGAGACCTCGATGCGGCTGAGGTCGGTCGTCTGTATCGCATCCGCGGCGTGCAGCGGGGCCGCAAGGGCCAGAGTCAGGGCAAGCGCAAGCGGACGTACAGACGACATGACAACCTCCAGTGGGCAAGGCTGCGCATGTTAATGAAAACTATTCGCAACAACAACCTTTTCGTGAACCCTGGCTTGGCGCAAAGCCCCAGTCAGAGTCACTTTCTGATGGTCACCACGCCGCATGGAACAGCAGTGCGTCGCCTGCGCGGAAACCACCGTGGCCGCGGTGCGGCTCAAGCTGGTCCGCGCGGCGTATCGTCAGTGCGGGGCCATCGCGCATACCCAACCTGCCGGCATGCGCGCGGCAGCCAGGGTCTGGGCCAGCGGCGGGTCCGTCCGGGTGGAGGCGTAGCGGTCAGCCGCCGCGTAAACGATCTGCTCTTCCTTGGGGTTGTGGATCTTCAGTTGCTGCAGCAGCTGGCGCGCGTCTTCGCACAGATCGTCCGCGGCGGCGCGCGCTGCACAGGCAGCTTCGAGACGCAGGATCAGCGGCCACATCTGTCCATGTTCGCGCTGCATGACGAACACTGGCATCGCCAAGCCGGCCTTGACCAGCGGCGGAAACAATGCCGCTTCTTCCATATACACGTGTTCGCGCAGGAGCTTGAGCGCGGATTTCAACGCGGGCGTCGCCCCCGCGCCGGCAACGATACCCTCGACGCCTTGGTCAATCTGCTGGTGCTGGGCGGCAAGCAGTCTGCTGAGGAGTTCGGTATTCAAGGTCCTGGCCTCTTCGGTTGCGGCAAGCGTGGATGGTGCAGTGCGGATCGGCGCGGTTACCCATCCGGTTCACGAACTGCGCAGCGGCTCGCGCGTGGTGTGAGACGCCGCCTATTTGCAGAGCAGGGCAGATGCGCCTAGCGCCACGTACCCTTGGCAAAGTGCTCGGCCAGCTCGCGGTGATCGGCCGGTGTGGGCGGTGGGCTCGCCACGACGACCACGATGGTGCGCTGGTCAGCATGGATGCCACGGGCCTCGCCGGCTTTGGCGTGCAGCACAGCACCGGGACCCGCATGGACCAGCTCCTCGTCGCCGGCCACCAGCGTGGCTTCGCCTTCGATGACGATCATCGTCAGATCGCTGTTCGGGTGGTGCACCGGAATCGCCTGGCCGGCCTCGAGTCCGACGACTTTCATGTCGCTATGCGCCGTGCGGGCCAGGGTGACAGGGGTGAAGTGCCCGGCGTCAAACTGTGCCAGGGTACGGATCGATTCAATCAGCATGGTTGTCTCCAGGTGGCGACGCGGCTGCGCGGCCGTGATTGAGCTACGGTCGGCGCAGGCTGCAGGTGCATGCGCCCGGAGTGCAGGACGCGAACGCCAGCTTCGTATGGCCGGGACCCGCGCGCCATGATCGGCATCAATGCGCCCGCCTGCCATTGCGCTAGGTTGGTTGTGGCCTGGGCCACGTGATCGCCATCTTGAGAACACCATGTTGACTGACATCGACTTGCAACACCTGCGCCGCTGCATCGAGCTGGCGCGCCAGGCGCTGGCAACCGGCAATCCGCCGTTCGGCTCGTTGTTGGTGGGCGCCGAGGGCAAGGTACTGGCCGAGGATTTCAACCAGATCCACAGCGGCGATCGTACCCACCATCCGGAAATGAGCATGGCGCGCTGGGCCACCGCGCATCTGGCGCCCGCCGACCGGGCCCGCGCCACTGTCTACACGTCGGGCGAGCATTGCGCGATGTGCGCGGCGGCGCATGGCTGGGTGGGCCTGGGGCGCATCGTCTACGCCACGTCGTCGGCGCAACTGGCGGATTGGCTGGCGGAATGGCACATCCCGCGGGGAAAGGTGCGCGATCTGTCGATCCAGCAGGTATTGAGTGGAGCCGAGGTCGACGGTCCCGCGCCTGAACTGGCGGCTGAAATCCATGAGATTCACCGCCAGTTTTTCCAGCCGCGGGCTGCGCAGTGAAGTGGACGCGCCGGACCGTCATCCGCGCGCACCCGAGCCGCCGCCGACCGAGACGGTGACGAGACAAGACGCCGAACCGGAGCAACCACGCCGGTTGGGGCGCTCACGCCCCTATACCCTGGCCAATTTGCCGGAGCGCTTGCGCCAGTGGCATGCGCCGCGCATCAATCGCTGGGAACGGCTGTGGGTCACGGGCGGATCGCTCGCCATCGAATACCTTGGCGCCAGCGGAACGGCGAGCGTCGAGTTGGTCTTGCAAGACAACCGCTGGTTCGCTCCCGGCACCCGCTGGCGCGTGGTGCGCATGGCGCCGGACGGCAGCTTTGAGCTGGAAGTGCATGCCGACGTGAAAGGTCAGGCCGAGGCGCCACAGCACCTGCGCTCGGATCTGCTGGAGGCGGCGATCGCTGTTTCGGTGGCCGATGCCGGCGCACTGGCGGCATTGCTGGACGCGCTGCCCGTCGGGGAACGGCGGCTTGTGCACGTGGGCTTCGATCTGGACGCGTGGTCCGGATTGGCAACAGACGTGCATACGTTATTCTGGCATCCGCTGGCGGCAGCGCCCGGTTGCTTCACGGTACTGGTTGCACGCTGCGACCAGCCGTTCGACTTGCCCGCCTATCTTGGCCGTGACCATGCGGTGATCGAGGCTGCATTGGGCGGCGCGCTGACTGGCGATGTCACTTATGGCGGTTGGTTGCGCGCAACGCTGGAACGCCACCTGCGCATCGAAGAGGAGCTGTTGTTCCCGGCCTATCTCACTGCGGGCGGGCGCGAAGCCTGGGTCAAGGGGCTGCTGAAAGAGCACACCTACTTGCGCCAGTACCTGGGCGAACTGGACCAGCCGCTCAGCCGCCGCCGGTTCCTGCG
>DATCWU010000398.1:0-4234 GCA_036566165.1 Rhodanobacter sp.
TTTTCCCGATTAAGCTGAGCGACCTGCTGCATCAGCATCTCGGTGTTTGACCAGCCCGGGCCATCCGCATCCGGAATCCAGCGCGCGCGCAGATAGCCGTAGCGGTCCACCAGGAACTCCATGTGCGGGGGCAAGGTGCCCTCCCCCAGCAGATCGGCCTTGTTCAACGTGCGGCGAAACAGCTTATAGCTCTGCACGATCTCGTGCGCCCCTTCGATCACCACCGGGAAAGGCACGTTGCCCTTGATCTGCTCCAGCTCGCGCGAGTCCGGATCGTCCTCCGGCACCGCCAGCAGCACCGTATTGGCTTCAGCCAGCCGGGCGTTGAGATCGCGCAGCTGCGCCAGGCGCTCACGCGACTCCGGCCACGAGAACAGCACCAGCAGCACATTCTTCTGGCCGCGGAAGTCCTTCAGGGTGCCGCTGGAACCATCCTGCGCGGTATAGGAGAAATTGGGCGGGCCCATGGCAGGCTGCGGCTGTTCCGGCTTGACTTGCGGGCTCATCAAACGCGCCTGGTAGCCGCGCGACATGGCGTGCAGGAAATTGACCACGTCCCAGCGGTCCTCTTCCGAGAGCTTGTCGGCAAATTCGGGCATGCCGGTGCCGGGAATGCCGAAGGAGAGCCAGTGGAAGAAGTCGCCGGCGGTATGCTTGGCGGTATGCGGCTCGGTGAGCATGTCCACCGGCGGCTTGGCGAAGCTCTTGGCCATGACGCCGTTGCCCTTGCCCTGGGCGCCGTGGCAGGGCACGCAGTTCTCGGCAAAGTGGGCCGAGCCGTTGGCGATGGAAATGGTATCGAACGGCACCGGGGTCTTGCGGTAGGTCTCCGGGTAGGCGTCCACCGCCAGGGGCGGCAGGCCCACGCCCATGGCCAGGACGGCCAGCGCGAGCGGGATGCCCAGGCGGCGCTTCCTGTCCCACTTCCTGGTGCGCGCGAGCGCTACTGCCGCGCCGGCGGCGGCCAGGAGCGCCAGGCCGATCCAGGCGCGCAGCATCACGCTGGGGTCGCCCCAGGTGGCGGCCAGGGAGAAGCGGAAGGAGTAGGGCCAGTTCTGGATGATGGCGTGCTTGGCCGGGACGGTGTTGGCCACGATGGTGGCCAGCAGCACGATGCCCAGCGCGAGGAGGAATTCGAAGCTGACCCACTTGCGCAGCCGGCGCCCGCCGGCCGCGGCCAGGCCATCGGCGTGCTGGGCCAGCAGCGGCAGCCAGCTGCGCGCGCGCGAGGCAATGACGAGCACCACCAGGAGCAGGGCGATCTTGCCGTTGAGCAGCCAGCCGTATTCGGTGGCGACCAGGGCGCCATAGCTGCTGTCGACCATGCGGTAGGTAATGAAGATGCCGGTGGCGATCACGGTGAGCATGACCGGCAGGGCCATGGTGGAGAAGCGCTTCAAGGCGAGCGCGTCGGCCTTGACCGACTCTTCGCGCGCGTGGAACAGGGCGTGGATGCGCTGGATGGCGGGCGTCTGGATGCCGGAGCGCGGATCGCCCGGACGCGCGTCGTTTGCCTGCGGCACTTCGCAGCTGAAACAGACCACCAGGAAGGCGGGCAAGGCGCCGAACCAGACGCTGGCCATGATGATGTGCAAGGCGTAGGGCAATACGGACAGGAGGGACAGGTCTTCGGCGGCGGCATGGCTGGCCAGGGCGCCCACGGCGAGGGTGGCGGAGGCGACGGTGGCGCACAGGATGTATTGCCATCTTGCCGGGGGGGCTGCGCGGATATAGAGGGCGATGGCGCAGACCAAGGCGGCGCAGGCGGCGCGCCCGGCCCAGACGTGCCCCATGTGGGTGTTCTGCACGAGCGCGAGCCAGGCCTGCGGATGCCAGGCGTTGGCGTCGATGCCGGTGGCCTGGGCCGTGGTGGTGGCGAGGATGCCCAGCAATCCGGCCAGGAGGATGAGCGCAAGCCAGGGCAGCGCCCGCTCCAGGCGGCCCACCCAGGGGGAGTGGATGGAGCCGGCAATGGCCAGGAAGACGCAGCTTCCGACCAGGATCATGTTGGACGCAAGCTGTAACCAGCGCAGCAGCGTCGCGATGACCTCGATCATTTGGCGGGTGTTTTGCTCTTTACGGTGAAGTCGTAGGACGAGTCAACCACGTGGCCGTCCACCGACAGCACCCGGAACTTTACCGTGTATTTGCCGGGCGCCAGTTGCGACAGGGGCAATACGATGGCCTTGCGGTCGTCCACGGCGATGTGCGGCTGGATGTCGGTGACCGGTGACTTGGCGGCGTCCAGCACGGTAAGCGAGGCATAGTCCTTTTCGATTTCTTCGTTGAACCAGAGCCGCACTTGCGTGGGGGTCTGGGTGAGCTGCGCCCGGCGCGGCGGTTCGGCCTTGACCAGCATGGCGTGCGCCAGGACGGGGGTGCTGTGCAGCCCTGCCCCCAGCGCCATGAGCAGGATACTGCCCATCATGACCTGTTTGAGGGAGGGAATCAGGATCGATTGCATTCTTGGCTCCTCTTCGTGAAGCTGCCCCGCCACGGCAGTGGATGGGCAGATTGATCTTTTAATCTTTTTTGTCTTTTTATTCGGACCGTGTTGTTTGGACTGTATGGCTTCAGTTTGGTTCGGGCGCTGCTCAGGCGATAGGCCGCCGCCGGTTATTCTATTATTCAGGTGGGGCTTGCCGCTCGCGCTGTGCTGCTGCTCAGGCGGCGCCGGCAGTTGTGGATTTGCGCCCGCGCAGGAAGAAGACGCCGGCACCGACAGCAATCACGGCGATGGCGCCGATGAGGTAGGGCGAGGTGCCTTTGGGTTCGCCTACGGAGAAGGGGAAGCGCGAGACGTATTCTTCCTTGCCGCCGACGGTCACCAGGCCTACGAATTTGCCGGGCTGCTTGAAGTCGTATTCGAAGTTGATGGAGCCGTTGGGGTAGACCTTGGCCGGGATATGCAGCAGGGTGATGGCGTCCAGGTTTTCTTCCTTGCCTTCGGGTGCGCCGGTGTCGCGGACGATGCGCACTTCGGTGGGCAGGGGTCGCAAGGCTTCTTCAATGTAGTCCAGGGCTACGACGGTGCGGCCGACGGCCGGGATGTCTTCGCAGAATTCTTTCTCCTGCGTGCTTTCCGGCTGGTAGCCGGTAAAGTGCATGGTATAGGGGCCGATGGTGAGTTTGCAGATGTCGTCGGCCAGGGAGAGTCCGCCGTGGGCGTGCACTTGGGTGGACAGCGGCAGGGCCAGGCCCAGCATCAGGCCCAGGAGGGCGGGTTTGAGAGAGGGTAAGGACATTATCAAGGTCACCTATAAGAAATGATGAATCGTCGATCCTACGGCCCGATACTCGGTTGCCGCCGGGGCTGTCCGGGTTGTCCGGGTTGTTTTTGTCTCGTCGTTTTCGTGGTCTACGGCCGGCGCGAGGCGCGCCAGCGCTGCATGCGCTTGGATTTCATGAGCTTGTATCCCAGCAGGATCAACAGCAGCAGGGCAATCAGCGGACCTACCGCGGTGCGGAATATGTTCGCGTAGTTGATCATCTGTACCCGCAAGGGGTACTGGTAGCGCAGGGGAGGCAGTCCTTCGGCGGTAATGATGACGGTGTAGAGGCCCTGGTCCAGGCTGGTCTCGCCCTTGATCACGCCGTCGGGGTGGTAGCTTGGGCGCAGGTAGCTTACGGTCTCGTCGTCGGCTTCGCTGGTGCCTCTGATGACGCGCATGCCGATGGGCATTTCGCGCAGGGCCGGGTCGACCAGGTCCACCACCAGGTAGGTGTCTCCGCTCTTGGGGATTTCGGTGCAGTATTGGGCGCTGGGCTCAAATTGCGGCTGGTAGGCGCTCAAGTGCACCATGTTCTCGCCGATGCGGCGCACGCAACTGTCTTCTTCCAGCGAGACTTTTCCGTGGGCGCCTGCCGCGCCAGCATAGAGCGCGGCGCTCAGGATGAGCGCTGCAGCACTTGCCTGTGTCACTTGCCTAATCACAAACGGGTCCTCTCCGCGTCGTTATGAATCGTTACGAAGTTATCAGGATTCATTGTTTACGCTAATCATCGGTTGGGCGGGTTTGCCATTCATCCGCGGGCGGAAAGCCTGCGGTTATCGCCATTCCAATTCTACTATCTTAATTCTACTATTTTTATCCTGCATAAAAAACACCGATCCACCTTTCCGTCTGGCGACGGCGGCGGACCGGTGTCATGCCTTGCGGGACGGGGCTATGCCTTGCGTCCCATGCGGCCTAGAGCTTGGTGAAGACCGGTATGACGGCGCCAGCTATGCTGT
>DATCWU010000422.1:0-3618 GCA_036566165.1 Rhodanobacter sp.
TGCCATATGCCAAGCCGGCAGTGGGCGCGCTGCCTGCTGCCAGGGGTGATCCCACGCACAAAGCCGATACCCCCGACTCAACCGCACCGAAGCGTCGTGTCGTGAAAGGCCGCCCTTGTCGCCTCGGGCGGTCCGGAGAACATGGATCCCGCTACAGCCCGAATAACGTCGTCCCCCAAGTCTGGCTCATTGCCCCATTGTGTACGGCCTCGCGGATATCGTGCGCCCGGCGCGGACTCGTGCCGCCGGGCGCGTATGTCATACGCACCCGGCTTCGCAGCCGATCCTCCCGATCACCACTGCCCGCGGACGCCGACCATGAACATGCGTTCGGAGAAGTTCGAGTGCCCTGGCTGGTCGGGCCACACCAGGTAGTACCGCTGGTACCGGTTGGTAAGGTTGGTGCCATCCACGAACACCTGGGCGTACTTGTTGATCTTGTACGAGACCGACGCGTCGAGATACTTCTGCGGCGCCTCGTACATTTCCATGCCCGTGATGCCGCCCACGTCCTCCGCCACCGCTCGCCGCGAGCGGTAGTTGTATGCAAGACGGGCCTGGAACCGGCCGTTATCGAACCACAGGATGAAATTCCCGGATTTGGTCGAGTTGTCCTGGAACGGGATCTCGTGCCCGGCCAGATCGGTGGCGCCCGAGTTGCTCGGCGCGTAAGTGGCGTTGAGTTCCATGCCGGTATTGGAGAGGATCCCCGGCAGGAAGGTGAACCCTTGGCGATAATCGAACTCTGCACCATGGATGCTGTTGCTGGTGCCTTGGACGGGCTCGCTGATCGTGATGCAACGATTGCGCACGACGCCATCCTCATCCGGCAGGTCGCAGTTGATCACACTGCCGTTCTTGATGAAGCTCTGCACGTTGATGCGGAACAGCGCCAGACTGATCATGCTGGTGGGGTTGATGTAGTACTCGAGTGAAGCGCCGAAGTTCTTGGAGCGCCACGGGTTGAGGTTCGGGTTGCCGGCCGAACTGCCCTGCGCGACGCGGAACAACGGCCCCTGCGGCGTTTCCACCAGCGAATAGTTCAGCTGCAGGCCACCGCCCCACGTGCCGAGATCGAGCGGCATCATGTTCTTGGAATAAGCCAGGCGGAGTTTCAGATCCTGGGTCAGGTCCAGCGCGAAATTGGCCGATGGCAGGAAGTCCCGGTAGCTGCGCCGGGTGATTTGCGTGCCGACGTCGGCCGGCTCCGTACCGTACGCGCCTGGATCACCGGTCAAATGCTGGGTGACATTCAAGTCGGTGTTGACCACGCGCATGCCGACGTTGCCGGCGTACGGCATGTCGGCGATCTGGCCATCGAAATTGACCTGCAGATACTCTGACGTCTCCTTCAGTCCCACGTTCCAGGTGCGCCCTGGCGTGCCCTGTCTGATGGTGTCGGGATACAGTGACTTCCAGTACCCCTCGGGGTCATTCATGGCATGCGGGTCAACCGCCCAGAACGTGATCCCCGACCCGAGCAGGTTGGCGTATTCCTTCCAGTTGTTGGCCAACGGTGGGGGCGTGCTGCCCAACGGTTGCGCCGACAAGGGGCCGGCGCGGAAGAACCCCTGCGCATTGCCAGCGGTGCACGCGCCGCTGTCCAGCGTCACGTCGGCGCCGACGTAGCGCACCAGGCAGCCGTTCGGATCACTGGCGCCCATGCCGGCATATACCGGGGTGACCAGGGTGTACCCGATGTTGTTGGCGCTGCGGATGCCGTTGCGCACCCCGAAGTCAAGCTTGATGCCGTCATCGAAACTGTAGTGGCCATCGAAGCGCAGCGCGTTGAGCGCAACCGTGCGAGTGTAGTCGCCAGCGGATTCCAGCGTCTTCAACGCCCAGCCATTGGGATCGGCAAAATGGTTGGCCAGTGACGCCGGCATGGTCACCGTGATGTTGCGGCCCAGGAAATTCGCGACGACCGGAATCGTATTCTGGGGAATGCCGCCGGGATTGAACACGCGGTTGCCGCCCAGTTCGGCGGGATAGACGTAGGTGCCGGGGGGCACGTCATCCTCGGTGACACCGGGCATCAGTACATTGGGCCACAAGGCGCCGTCGGATTCGGAAATGTTGAGGTCGGTCTCGATGTTGGATTGACTGGCCGTATCACGGATGCCACGCACGCTTCCCGTGAAGGGGCCGCCGTTGTCGAAATCCACCTGGAGATTGAAGTTTCTCGCGGTGGAGTTCTTCCGCGTGATCTGCGAGAACGATTCCACGTCGCCCGGCCACTTCTGGTACACCTGAGTGGTGTACAGCTGCATGCCATCCCAGCCGTCTTCAGGCGTACCGTACGAACCGGCAACGGGGCTGCCCGTGTTGCGCGATTGCAGCGGCACGTAGGTCGCGCCCTGCCAATTGGTGGAATTGATCTGCAGGCCAAAGGTGCGGTCGAACTGGTTCTGGTGCGCGTAGAAGTAATCGCTGGTCAACGTGAAGCCGCTGCCAAGGTCCATCTGGAACGACGCATTGCCGGACCGGCGCCGCCGCTGGGTGGTGGTGTCGTACAAGCCGATGTTCTGGCTGCCCATGAATACGCCGTTGGATTTCCCGTCGCCGTTCACGTCGACGGTACCGTCGGCGTTCTGCACGATCTGGGAAGGAATCGGCGCGTCGTTCCATGGCGTCAGGAAGCCGTTGTAACCGCCCGCGCTGGCCGCGTTCTCGCCGTTCAGGACCACGCCGTACTGGTCGAGCCCCTCGGTGGCATTCGTCCGCGTGGTGTCGGAGAAGTCGGCGGACAGCAGCAGGCCCCAGCGACCATCGGCGTTGTATGAGACGAGGCCGCTGGCCTCGGGGCCCCATTTGTTGGTGGTCCGGCCGCGCTCCCCATCGGCGGAATAGCTGTAAGTGAATCCATTCGGCAGATCCCACGGCCGATACGTGTGCAAGTTGAGCGAGCCGCTGATGCCACCGTCGGTCAGGCTGGCGGTGGGGGACTTGATGACGTCCACGCCATGGAACAGCGTGGCCGGCAGCATGCTGAAGTTGGGTTGTTGCGAGTCGATCTGGTCGGGCGTGATGAACGCCTCACCATTCAGCATGGTGCCGACCTCGGGCAGGCCGCGCACGTCCACCGAAGTTCCCACGCCGGCCTCGCGGTTGATCTGCACGCCAGTGACGCGCTGCAGGGCGTCGGTGATGGTCACGTCAGGCAGTTCGCCGATGCTTTCCGCCGTGATGCTGTCCTGGATGTTCGGCGCCATGCGCTTCAGATCGATCGCGCGGATCTGCGACTCACGCACACCGACAACGCTGACTGCCGACAACGTGACTGCGTCTTTGCTCCCTTTGTCTGTCTTGGTGTCGGTGGCCGCGGCCCCGGCTTGCCCGGCAGCAGGCGATGGCGTCGCCTGCGCGTCCTGCGATGTGGTGGCCTGCGGCACCGGATTGTCCGCCTCCGCACCCGGGTGGGGCGATGCCATGGCGGAGGTCGCCACGGCGGCGAACAGCGACATGGAAATGGCAAACGACAAAGGATGCTTGCGATGTACGGTGGACATGGGTTTTACCTCTTGGGTGATTTCTGCCAAATCTCTGTATCCAGACGCCGCCAGCCAACTGGCGGTTGGTGCACTGCCGCTGCTCAATCCATCCGGCCGTGGCTCTGCG
>DATCWU010000425.1:0-23432 GCA_036566165.1 Rhodanobacter sp.
AAATGCTGCCGAGATCGGCATGGAACACAACCTCGGCCTGACCTGCGACCCGATCGGCGGCCTGGTACAAATCCCCTGCATCGAACGCAATGCGATGGGTTCGGTCAAAGCCATCAACGCCAGCCGCATGGCGCTGAAAAGTGACGGCAAGCACCGCGTCAGCCTGGACAAGGTCATCAAGACCATGCGCGACACCGGCCGCGACATGAAGGACAAGTACAAGGAAACCTCCCGCGGCGGCCTGGCGGTCAACGTCATCGAATGCTGAAGCCCATTTTGTAGGAGCCCGCTCGCGGGCGATGCTTCATACCAGACTGACGCCAGAAAGGAATCCACGGCCGATCGTCCCACATGGTCGCATTCACAATAACAAGGCCGTCAGCGCAGGCCTGTTCGAAGTGCGTGCAAAAGGTCGCGAAGGCATCGGCCGGGCGTTTTACTGCACCTGGGTTGGCAAGCGCATCGGTCGCAATGTCGCAGCAGTCGTGTTGGGCTCCACCGTCGGGACACGCAGGGGGACGCCCCGCCGCTCAGCATTCAGGCTTGAGGAAGCAAAAGCGGCGGGCAGTGCCGGCCCTACAGCGGCCGGAACTGTCGCCTGGCGCCATGCCGCTGGAGGCATCGGAATCCAGCCACCGTGACCTGTGGTGGATGACACGGGGCCGGTAATTCTGCAACCATCGCTATTTTTTGACGCCACTGGCGCCCGCACAGGAGCTTCGATGTCCCAAGCCACTCAGATTCGCCGCGACGTCGGACCATGGGCGTTGATGTTCACCGGTCTGGGCTCGATCATCGGCTCGGGGTGGCTGTTCGGGGCGTGGCGTGCGGCGCAGATTGCCGGACCCGGCGCGATCTGGGCGTGGGTGCTCGGCGCGGCAATCATCATGACCATCGCGCTCACTTACGCCGAGCTGGGCGCAATGTTTCCCGAATCCGGCGGCATGGTGCGCTACGGCCATTACTCGCATGGTTCGCTGGTCGGTTTCATCGCCGCGTGGGCCAACTGGATTGCGATCGTCTCGGTGATTTCCGTTGAAGCGGAGGCATCGGCACAGTACATGTCGTCGTGGAAGTGGCAGTGGGCCAAGGATCTTTACCACCAGATGCCCGGCGGCCACGGCGAGCTGAGCACGAATGGACTGCTGATTGCCGGCGCACTGGTGGTGGTGTATTTCCTGTTCAATTTCTGGAGCGTGAAGCTGTTCGCGCGCTCGAACACCGCGATCACGCTGTTCAAGCTGATCATCCCCGCCGCCACCGCGGTGCTGCTGATGCTCACCGGCTTTCACCCGGAGAACTTCAGCGTCGGCATCCACGGCGAGTTGCACCAGACCGACCTGCCATCGATCCTCACCGCCGTCGCCATCGCCGGCATCGTCTTCAGCTTCAACGGTTTCCAAAGCCCGGTGAACCTGGCCGGCGAAGCGCGCAATCCCGGCAAGAGCATTCCATTTGCCATCGTCTGCTCGATCGCGCTGGCCACGGTGGTCTATGTATTGTTGCAGGTGGCCTACATCGGTGCCGTGCCGCAGGAAATGCTGGCCAGTGTCGGCTGGCATGGCATCGATTTCAGCTCGCCGTTTGCCGACCTGGCAATCATCCTCGGCCTGCAATGGCTGGCGACGCTGCTGTTCATTGACGCCGTGGTCAGCCCCAGCGGCACCGGCATGACCTACACCGCCACCACCGCGCGCATGCTGTACGGCATGGAGCGCAACGGCACGTTGCCGAAGATTCTCGGTCGCGTGCATCCCAAGTGGGGCGTGCCGCGGCCAGCGATGTGGGTGAACCTGGCAGTGTCCTTCATGTTCCTGTTTTTCTTCCGCGGCTGGGGCGCGCTGGCGGCGGTGATCTCGGTAGCCACGATCATCTCCTACCTCACCGGTCCGGTCAGCGTGATGACGCTGCGCCGCACTGCGCCGGAGTTGGCACGACCGTTCCGCCTGAGCGGATTGCCTGTGCTGGCCGGCATTGCCTTCATCATGTCCACCGAGCTGCTGTACTGGGCGAAATGGCCGTTGACCGGGCAGATCATCCTGCTCATGGTGGTCGCCCTGCCGGTGTACTTCTATTACCAGGCCAAGGCTGGCTGGCACGACTTCGGACGCCAGATGAAAGGGGCGTGGTGGCTGGTGTGTTACCTGCCCGCGCTGGCGATCGTGTCCTGGGGTGGCAGCACTATCTTCGGCGGCAAGGGGTATCTGCCCTACGGTTGGGATCTGGCAGTGGTCGCGGTGATCGGTCTGGTGTTTTACCTGTGGGGCGTGGCCTCCGGCTGGCGTACGCCGTCGGTGGAAGCCGCGCGGTTGGAAGCGCAAACCGATCCGAACGCACCGCTGGTGCCACCGGACGAGGAAACCGCCGAGCGCATCACCGGGCATTGAGTGCCGCTCCGGTCACGCAGAAACGCGCGGCGCATGGCCGCGCGTTTTTTTGTTTCAGTGACCCGCGCGTCTGGTGGCCAATGGACGCGTGCCGCCCAGCGACAGCAGCATCAGCACGACCGCCAGCACCAGGTAGGCCCCGGCGAACTGCCATACGACACCGCGTGACGCCGCATCGAGCAGCCACGGCAGATAGACGCCGCCGGACAACTCCACCGAATGGATCACGCCGAACAGGCTGAGCGCCCCGCCGAGCAGCAGGATCAGCGCGCCGCGCCGCGGACGCGCGTCGATCAGTGCCACCACGAAGCTGGCCCAGATCATCGCGGTGATGATGAAGCCGTTGCCCAGCACCGTGATCACCGCCAGTTCGGAAATGCCGTGCGTACCGTTGTTGAACAGTTGGGCGAAATGCTCCGGCGACACGTAGGCCGGGTCGCTGAGCTTGATCGTGAGCATCCGCGCGATCGCCGGAAAGAAGCTGAACACCACCGCCGCCGCGTAGCGCACCGGGGTCGCCTCGAACGCCTGCACGGTGATGCCGATCGCCACGAACACCAGGATCGGCGCCAGCACCGGCAACGGCAGCAGCTCGACCAGGTTGGACAAGTAACCGAACACGCCGCCCAGCCCGATCACGATGCCGGTGAGCAGGGTGTAGCCGCTGCGCGCGCCCATCGCCTTGTACGCCGGCTGGCCGATGTACGGCGTGGTCTGCGCCACGCCGCCGCAGAAGCCCGCCGCCAGCGTGGCCAGCGCCTCGACCAGCAAGATATCGCGGGTGGAGTAATCGTCACCGGCCGCGCGCGCACTTTCGGTGACGTTGATGCCACCCACCACCATCAGCAGCCCGAACGGCAGCAGCAGCGGCAGGTACGGCACGATGTGCGCCAGGCCGCCGACCCACTGCAGGGTCGGCCACGGCAGCGCGAAGCGCCATTGCCACGCTGCCGGCGCGTGATAGCCCGCGCCCAGCCAGCCCAGCGCACCGAGCCCGTAATACAGCACCGCGCCGACCACGAACGCCACCAGCACGCCGGGCAGTCCGCACGGCATGCGCGCGCGTGCGACCAGCGCATACAGCACTACGCCGAGCCCGGCAAAACCCACCACCGGCACCTTGAGGATTTCCACCAGCGGCAGGAAGCCCATCAGCACCAACGCGATGCCGGCGATCGAACCCAGCAGGCCGGCACGCGGCACGTGCCGCTGCACCATCGCGCCGAAGAACGACAGCCCGAACTTCAGCACGCCCATCACCACCAGCGAGGCCATGCCCAGCTGCCAGGTGGCGATGCCGGCCGCCTGCGCGTCCATGCCGCCCTGCTTGAAGCCGAGAAAGGCCGGCCCGAGCACCAGCAGCGCCATGCCGATGCTGGTGGGCGCATCCAGCCCCAGCGGCATCGCGGTAACGTCGTCGCGACCGCTGCGCCGGGCCAGCCGGTGCGCCATCGCGGTATAGGCGAGATTGCCCAGCAGCACGCCCAGCGCGGTGCCCGGAAACATGCGCAGGAACACGATGTCCGCGGGAAAACCATACAGGCCGATCAGCGCCGCGGCGAGAAAGCCCATGATGGACAGGTTGTCCACCAGCAGGCCGAGAAAACCATTGAGGTCGCCCGGAGCGAACCAGGGGTTGGTTGAGGTATTCAAGCGGTAACCTTGTGTGAAGCGGGCCTGTGTACGGCGGGACTGTGTGCGGCGGGCAAGGACGGACGGCTCAGAATGACACGTCCGCCGGCTGGGTCACGCGCAGGACCGACTGATCGCCCGTGCGCCGTTTCCATGCTGTACGGATCGCCTCGATCTTCGCGCGGTTTGCTGGTGTGTCCGGGTAGTCGATCACCAGCAGCTTGGAGCGCAACCGTTCGGGACTCGACTGCAGCGCATCCTGCCACTGGCCATAAACGTCGACCACGCTGAGCCCGTCGGGGAAGCGCGGGGTGACCTCGCGGTCGAGGAACTCCCGCCAGGTCTGCTCGCTGACGCCCTGCTGTACCTGGTCCGCCGGGCCCAGACCGAAGTAAAGGCGCGTGTCGACCCAGCCCTGCGCCAGCGCCGGGTGGGCCGGATCGCCGTGCAAGGCGGCATTGATGGCAATTGGCTGCGCCGCGCAACCGGCGAGCAGCGCCGCCAGCAGCACGGGTGTCGCCAGTGCGCGCAAATTCATCCGGCGATCTCCTTGTTCATTTGGACTTCCATACGTGATGGAGCACGACATGCGCCGGAGTATCGGTGGCAACCACGACACGACGCAACCGAAACAGTACGGGAAGTCCAGGTGGTGATGGACACGAAAGCGCCGACTTCGACCCGAACCAGCTCAACCAAAAGGCCCAGGACAAGAAGCTGCCCATGACACGCAGACGAATGCCGGCGCATGATTTGCGGATTACTTTTGATCTCGGGCAATCGCTCCCGCGCACGCACGGTGCATCATGCACGGCAACACGCCACCACTTTCAACAAGCTCACTCATGACGATCAGCTCAAATCTGTCTGCCGCGGTCGGCCACACCCCGATGTTGCGACTGCGCCATGCATCGGAAATAACCGGCTGCGACATCCTCGCCAAGGCGGAAATGCTCAACCCCGGCGGATCGATCAAGGATCGCACTGCACTGGGCCTGTTGCTGGACGCCGAACAACGCCAACAACTGCTGCCCGGCGGCGTCATTGTGGAAGGCACCGCCGGCAACACTGGCATCGGACTGACACTCATCGGTGCCAGCCGCGGCTATCGCTGCACCATCTTCATGCCGGAAACGCAAAGCCGGGAGAAGATTGACGCGCTGCGCATGGGCGGCGCCGACGTGCACCTGGTGCCTGCGGTGCCATACAAGAACCCGGCGCATTACGCGCATCAGGCACGCGCCCACGCCGAGGCGTTGAACGCCGGGCAGCCGGGCAGCGCATGGTTTGCCAACCAATTCGACAACACCGCCAACCGCGATTTCCATGCAGCCACCACCGGCGTGGAGATCTGGGAAGACACCGACGGTCACGTGGACGGCTTTGTCTGTTCGGCCGGCACCGGCGGCACGCTGGCGGGCGTCGGTCGTGCCTTGAAGGCACGCAACCCTGCCGTGCGCATTGCGTTGGCCGACCCGGCGGGCTCTGCGCTGGCGCGATACGTCAACACCGGCGAGCTGCTGGCCAGCGGCAATTCCATCAGCGAAGGCATCGGTTCCAGCCGGGTCACCGCCAATTTCAACGATGCACCGATTGACCTGGCGTGGTCCATACCCGACGATGAATCCGTGCCGCTGTTGCACCGCTTGCTGCGCGAGGAAGGCTGGTGCGTCGGCGGCTCCAGCGGGGTGAACCTGGCTGGCGCCATTCGCCTTGCGCGCGAACTGGGGCCGGGTCACACCATCGTCACCGTGCTGGCGGACGCGGGCACGCGTTACCAGGCGAAATTGTTCAACCCCACGTTTCTGCGCGAGAAAGGCATCCCCGTGCCGGACTGGTTGGCGCAGGCCTTCCCGGCCTGAGCCACCTTTCACTTCCCTGCGCGTGCGGCACAAAACGGTGCGTCATCGCCATCCATCCGCTGCAAAATCATCGCCGCTGATCACCCGCCCTGCTACCGTGCGCGCATGACTTCCCGCTCCAATACCGCTGCCCTGCACTCCACGCTGCAGCACGACCACTTCGCGTTCGTTTGCGCCGCCACCATGCACGACTTGCTGGGCGCTTCAGCGCTGGACGATTGGCTGGCGTTTGCCGCCAGCTGGAACGACCTGGCCCCCGACACTTACCTTGCCGCCAGCGGTCGCCATCGACGGCGGCGGCACGCGACATTTGCCGCGGACGCGGACGGCGAAGTGCGCTCCCAGCCCCACCAGTCGCACTACCAGAGTCGCCACTACAACCACCTGCAAGGTGGCATCCAGCGCTGGTTCGAACCGGTGCTGCCGGCCACGGCCAACAGCCACAGTCTGCGGCGCATCCTGGCGTTTTGCCACGAAGTGTTTGGCGCGCTCGCACCGGCCACGCGGCATTGGCATATCGAAGTGCACCAGTTCCGCATCGAGGCGCACGCGGGTGAGGCGGGCGAACCCACGCCCGAAGGCATCCACCGCGACGGCGTGGATTACGTGCTGGTGCTGCTGATCGATCGCCAGAACATTGCCAGCGGCACCACCACCATCCACACGCCGGACCGCCAGCTGCTCGACAGTTTCACCCTCACCCAGCCGCTGGACGCGGCGCTGGTGGAAGACGCCTGCGTGCTGCATGGCGTCACGCCGGTGACGCCGCTGGACCCGGCGCAACCGGCACATCGCGACGTACTGGTGGTGACGTTCCGGGCGACGACGGCAGCCGCTGCACCGGTCACTCCCGGTGGTAACGTGCCGGACGGCCATCGCCCCTGAACCGGGCGGCGGTCGCAGTCACTCGGGTACGGCGTGCTCGATCGGCAGTCCTTGCACCCGCCAGGCGGCAAAACCGCCCGCCAGGGGACGCACCCGCGCAAAGCCGCGCTGTTTCAGCTCGCGCGCCAGCAAGGCGGCCGAGGCCTCGTTTGGACAATCGCAATAGACCACGACCTCCTTCTGCGGGGCCAGCTTCAGCTCATCCACCCGGGACACGCGGACCGCACCCGGGATCCAGCCTGAAGCCTCGCGCAACCCGGCGGGGCGCACATCCAGCAACAACGGACCATTGCCCGCGGCGAGCAACTGCTGCAGCTCCGGCACCGAGATGCGCGCCATGCGGATCAACCGCATGAAGCGCTGCCGGTCCCAGACTTTCCAGACCACCCACAAGCTGATGCTGCCCAGCACCAGCAGCAGGCCAACCCGCCCCAGCGTCTCCAGTTGCGCCAGCACGCCATTGACCGCCTCGTGGAACGCGGCGCCCAGCGCCACCGCCAGCGTGGCCCACAGCAACGCGCCGATACCGTCGTAAAACGCGAAACGAACGACCCGTGTGCGCAGCTGTCCGGCCAACGTGGTGGCGATGGCGGCGAAGCCGGGAACGAACTTGGCGACGACCAGCGCGGGTGCGCCCCATCGCGAATAAATGCCACGCGTCGTGGCGACGCACGAATCGGGCGACAACGACAGCCGACACATCAGACGAATCAGCCGCCCACCAAAGTGCCGGCCGCCGGCGTACCAGAGCATGTCCGCGCACAACGCCGCCAGCACGGCAACCAGCACGAGCGGCCACAGACTGCCGCCGGATTCCACCGTCAACGCGCTGGCCAGGATGAGCGGTGGATACGCCGGTATCGGGATGCCGCCCTGATCGAGCAGCACGGCGATGAACACGAACCACAGGCCGTAATTGTGGATGAAGTAGAGCAGCGTATCCATCGACCTTCCTGGTCCCCGCGGCCTTGCCTCAGGCCATGGCGACAGCGCGTTCGGCAGCGTGCGCCGCCGGTACTACCGGCGTGCGCAACGTGGTCAGCGCACCGGTCCACTTGTACAGCTCGTCCAGCATCTGCTGCGCGGACTGATCAATCAATGCATTGGACACGAACACGCCATCGTCGTCCAGATGCTGGCCTACCATCGGCACCGCCACGCCTTCGACCATCGGCATCATCTTCAAGGTGGTAACCAGTTGCTTGGCCAGTTGTACCGAACGCAGGCCACCGGACAGGCCACCGTAACTGACGAAGCCGCAGGCCTTGTAATTCCACTCGCGATACACGTAATTCAAGGCATTGACGAACGCCGGTGACGGCCCAAAGTTGTATTCCGGGGTGACAAACACGAACGCATCAGCCGCAGTAACGCTGCCCGCCCACGCCTTGGTGTGTGCATGCTCGTACTTTTGCGTCGCCGGATGCTGCGGCTCGTCGTAGATCGGCAGGTTGAAATCAGCCAGGTCGACCAGGCGCACATCGAACTGATCATGCTGCTGCGCAAAATCACGGAACCAGCGCGCCACGGCAGGGCCGACCCGACCCGGCCGGGTGCTGGAAATCACGATATGCAATACAGGTTTCATCGTCATTGCTCCTCAGAATCCATCTTGCCTAAATCGAAGTCCGGCCCAACGCATACCAACCACAGCACGCCATCGGGGGCCCGCGAAGTTCCGGCGTTGACCGATACCTTATCGGCGCGCGCTGCCTGCCGGTAGACGGCAAAAACCCTACGCACCGTTTCGCACGGAGAACAACGGGCAATCGCGACGGTTGTTTGTTGCAACTGAAGCCATCTGCTGGCGATGAAGACACGCGCCGGCAACACTGCACCGCGGGTAGCCCTTGCCCCGCGTCACCTCAACCAGGAGCCTGGGCGGTAGCAACCGTCCGGACTCCTGGGAGCAGCCATGCCCAGCGCCGCCAACGCCGCGAGTGCATCTGTGGTTCCTGGCCATGGAAATGTTCCTGTGGACCAAGCCAGCCGGTCGCCGCACCTTCGGCCTCAGCGTGGAATTTGCCGCGCAGACAAAAGCGCTGGCCGCGAACCAGGGGCTGTACAACGGCTTCCTCGCCGCCGGGCTGGTCTGGGGCCGCAGCCTCGGCGCCGCCGGCTTCAGCGTGAAAGTGTTTTTCCTCGGCTGCGTGCTGCTCGCCGGCGTCTTCGGTGGACCGCAAGCCGGAAAACCTTGTGGATTCAGGCGCTGCCCGCAGCGCTCGGGCTGGCACTGATGTTGCTGGCTTGAGCCCGCTCCGCGCAGCAGCCCAGATCAGGCGCAGCTCCCGGCCGCCGGGGTGCTGCACGAGTCGGGCTGCGGGCAGTGGTGCCACCCGACGCTGATCCGGCCGCGCTGATGTAACGCGCTATGCTGTTGGTTCACCTGAGCTTTGCGCAGGTCGCAGGCGACCCCATGTCCTCGCTTCCCAAGCCACCGCAAGATCCCGTCGCGACCACGGGCAGGCATGGCGGCGACAAAGCGCTGAAGGCGCCGTCGGCGAAGGTCATGATCGTCGGCATCGGTGCTTCAGCCGGTGGCCTGGAGGCGTTCAAGACATTTTTTTCGCAGATGCCGGCCGACAGCGAACTGGCGTTCGTGCTGGTACAGCATCTGGCACCCGATCACACCAGCCTGCTGGCGGAATTGATCGGTCGCAGCACCAGCATGCCGGTGCTGGAGGCGATCCACGGCATGCGCGTCGAACCGCGGCATGTGTATGTGATTCCGCCCAATGCCACCCTGACCATCGCCGACGGCGTACTGCAGGTACGCAAGCCGGCGCCGCCACGCGAGCACCGTTGGCCGATCAATACGTTCTTCACCTCGCTGGCCGAGGACCAGGGCGATTGCGCCGTGTGCGTGGTGCTGGCCGGCACCGGCAGCGATGGCGCGCAGGGACTGCGCGCGGTGAAGGAGCACGGCGGCCTGGCGCTGGCGCAATCGGGTTTCGACCACGAGGCGATGGACGGCATGCCCGCCAATGCGGTGGCGACCGGGCTGGTCGACACGGTGCTGCCGGTAGCCGACATGCCGGCGCGGCTGCTCGCGTATCAGCAGCAGATGCACGCCGCGCGGGAGGAGAACGGTGCCGATGGCGTGCGCGGCGACATGGCGGCGCATCTGAAAACCATCTGCGCACTGCTGCAGGCCGAAATCGGCCACGACTTCAGCCAGTACAAGGAAAAGACCCTGACGCGGCGGGTCCAGCGGCGCATGCTGGTGGTGCAAGCCAGGACCGTCGCGGATTACATCGAGTACCTGGGCGGGCACCCGAATGAACACGAGCTGCTGTTTCGCGAGTTTCTGATCGGCGTGACCGAGTTCTTCCGCGATCCGGTCGCGTTCGAGGCACTACGCACCATCGCGATCCCGTCGCTGCTGACCGGCAAGACCAGCGATGACGTGCTGCGGATCTGGGTGCCCGGTTGCGCAACTGGCGAAGAGGCCTATTCCATCGCGATCCTGCTGCGCGAGGCGATGGGTTCGCAACGCGGCCTGAAGGTGAAGATCTTCGCCACCGACATTGACGATCAGGCGATCGGCCGCGCCCGCGCCGGACGTTACCGGGCACCGCTGAACGGCATCTCGCCCGAGCGACTGGAACGCTGGTTCAGCAAGGATCGCGACGACTACTGCGTGGCCAAGCAGATCCGCGAGATGTGCATCTTCTCGCCGCACAGCGTGATCAAGGACCCGCCATTTTCACGGATGGACCTGGTTTCATGCCGCAATCTGCTGATCTATCTCAACAACGATCTGCAGGAACATCTGGTGCAGTCGTTCCACTATGCCTTGCGGCCCGGCGGCTTCCTGCTGCTGGGGCCATCGGAACGACTGGCCAGGAACGCGCACCTGTTCACCGAGCTGGACAAGAAGCAGCGGCTGTACGTGCGCCGCGACAGCGCACATACCCGTCCGCGGGATTTTGTCAGCACGCCGGCGCGCCTTGCCAACGGCACCGAACGCATCACACCGCGGCCCGCTGAAGACCTGATCGATCAGCATGCGCGCCAGGTGCTGGAACCATGGTCGCCAGCTTACGTGGTGATCAACGCCAGCCACAACGTGCTGCGCTTTGGCGGCGACACCGGGCGTTACCTGGCCCCATCGACCGGCGCGGCCAGCCTCAACCTGTTCCATCTGCTCGACAAGCGCTTGCGCGGCGCGGCGCGTGCGGCCGCGCTGCAGGCCTTTGCCAGCGGCAAGCAGGTCATCCGCGATGGGCTGTCCCTCCCGCTCAACGGGCAAGAGCGGTCGCTGCGACTGATCGTGGAGCCATTGGCTGAAGCTGATGGCAAGGTCGAGATGTGCGTGGTCGCGTTCAATGAACTGCAACCCGCATTGCACCCGATGGGATCGGCAAGCAACGGCACAGCCGACAGCGAGTCTACGCGCGCCCACGTGCTGGAAAACGAGTTGCGGGAAACCCGCGCGCAACTGCATGCCGCAGTCGACCTGCACGAAACGGCCAGCGAGGAGCTGAAATCGGCGAATGAGGAATACCAGTCAGTGAACGAGGAACTCCAGTCCGCCAACGAGGAGTTGGAAACCTCCACCGAGGAAATGCAATCGATCAACGAGGAGCTGCAGACCGTCAACGCCGAGCTCAACAGCAAGAACGAGGCACTGAACCGGCTCAACGACGATATCCGCAACCTGCTCGACAGCACCCACATCGCCACCATCTTCCTCGACCGCGAACTGCACATCCGCAGCTACACGCCGAAGACGACCGAGTTGTTCCACCTGCGCGACGGTGACAAGGGCCGCCCGATCACCGAAATCGCGCCGCGCATCAACTACCCGGAACTGAAAGGCGACGTCGCGCAGGTGCTGCACGACATGACGATGACCGAACGCACCCTACGCGGTGTCGAGGGCGCGCCGACCTTCCTGCTGCGCATGCGCCCCTACCTGACTACCCACGATGTCGTGGACGGCGTGGTGCTGACCTTTGTCGACATCACCGAAGGCCAGCGGCTGAACAACGAACACGCGCGCCTCGCCGCCATTGTGAACTCGTCGCGCGATGCGATCTTCGGCTTTTCGCTGGACGACCGCATCACCAGTTGGAACACCAGCGCCGAGCGCATCTTCGGCCTGAGCACCGAGCAGGTGGTGGGCGAACCGTTGAACGTGTTGCTCCCGCCGAATGCCGCCGACGCCGCCGTGACCTTCTTCGCCAGCAACGCCGGCGATCAGCGTCTCGCCGAATTCGAAATGACCTGGGTCCGCCCGGACGGCAGCACGGTTCCGCTGGAAATGTGCTATTCGCCGGTTTACGACATCGACGGCAAGTTGACAGCCGGCCGCCTGATCGCCCGCGACATTACCGAACGCCACCGCGCCACGCGCCACGCGGAAATGATGCTGGCCGAACTCAACCACCGGGTGAAAAACACGCTCGCCACCGTGCAGGCCATCGCCCAGCAGACCGCGGCCAACGCTCCGGATCTGAAAACCTTCAACGAAGGTTTTCTGGCGCGCCTGCTGGCGCTGTCGAACACGCACAACCTGCTGGCCCGCGACGCCTGGAACGGCGCGCCGCTGGCCGAGATCGTCAACAGCGAGCTGGCGCCGTACCGCCACGACGGCGAAGCGCAAGGCAACGATACGCGGGTGCAACTGCATGGCGACGACCTGAACCTGCGGCCCAAGCAGGCGCTGGCGCTCAGCATGGCCCTGCACGAACTGGCCACCAACGCCGCCAAGTACGGCGCGCTGTCGGTGCCACACGGTCAGGTGACGGTCGCGTGGACGAGCCATCTGCTCGAACAGCGCCAACGCCTGCACCTGCACTGGACGGAAAGCGGCGGCCCCGCCGTGGTCACGCCCAAGCGCCGCGGCTTTGGCTCACGCCTGATCAGCGACGGACTGCCGTACGAACTGGACGGTCAAGTGGCCCTCGACTTCCCGCCCGGCGGCGTCACCTGCAACATCGATGTACCACTGGACAGTGAAAACCCATGACCACCGCCGCGGCCGACAAACCCTGCATCCTGCTCGCCGAAGACGAAATGCTGGTGGCGATGATGCTGGAGGATTTCTTCCAGCGCAGCGGTTACACCGTGCTCAAGGCGGCGCGGCTGGTGGACTGCCTGAAATTGGCCGCGTCGGCGCCGCTCGACCTGGCCCTGCTCGATATCAACCTGGCCGGCCAACTGAGCTTCCCGGTCGCGCTGGTGCTGCAGGGCCGCGAAATTCCTTTCCTGTTCTCGTCCGGCTATGGCGACGACGGTTTGCCTGAGGCCTGGAAAGACGAAAAAGTCCTGCAGAAACCCTATGACACGAAACAGCTGATGGCGGCCTTGAACATCCTGCGCCCCGCCTGACCAGCCGCGCCGCAGGCCGCGTGCTCCTGCGCACTCGAACGAGCGGAAGTGTCCGCCGCTGCGTCGGCCACCCGGTCGGGAACGCCGGCAGCGACCGACGCTGCACCTGGCCATCACGCAACGAGGTGCAGCTTCGGCAGGTTGCAGCATCGCCAAGCGGCTCATCCGGCGCGCCACGATACTTCCAACCCGTCTCAGGGGAATGATCATGGCCGAAGCCGCGCAGCCGAAGAACGAACCGGAAGAATCGCCGCTGTCGCCCTGGTGGGTGCGCTCAGTCCTGATCGTGATGGTGCTCGGCTTTGCCGGGCTGCTGGCGATCACCGCGTTGGCCTATCGCAACGCGCCACCGATTCCCGGCCAGGTCATCGATGCCACCGGCGCCACCGTATTTACGGCTGAGGACATCAGCAACGGCCAGGCGCTGTTCCTGCGTTACGGCCTGATGGACAACGGCACCATCTGGGGGCACGGCGCCTATCTTGGCCCGGACTATTCCGCCAACGCCCTGCACGATATCGGCGACGATACCGCCACCGCGCTGGCGCAGCAGCAATACGGCAAATCGGTGGCCGAACTGGACCCCGGCCAACGGGCCGCGGTACGCGCACAAGTGGCAGTGACGCTGAAAACCAATCGCTTCGATGCGGCCAGCAACACGCTGCACTTGACCGCACCGGAGGCCGCCGCGTATCGCCAGCAGGTGGTCCGCTGGACCGCGTATTTCCACGACCCGGTCAAGAATGGTGGACTCAAGCCCGACCTGATCACCGACCCGGCCGAACTGCACCAGCTCACTGCATTCATCACCTGGGCGGCGTGGGCCTCGGTGGCCAATCGTCCGGGCCGCGACTACTCGTATACCAACAACTTCCCGTATGACCCCGCGGTCGGCAATGTGGCGCCGCCGGGCGCTCTGCTGTGGAGCGCACTGAGTCTGGTGGTGCTGCTCGGCGGCATCGGCGCGGTGCTGCTGGCGTTCGGCAAGTTCGATTACCTGGGCTGGGTCACCCGCGGTCATCACGTGCATCCGCAGGTAATCCCGGGACAGGCCAGTCCTGGCCAGCGCGCGCTGGTGAAGTTTTTTGTGGTGGTGGCGCTGCTGTTTCTGATGCAGACCCTGGTCGGTGGCGGGGTGGCGCATTTCCGTGCCGACCCCGGCAGCTTCTACGGCTTCCAGCTGGAAAAAATCTTCCCCAGCAACCTGCTGCGCATCTGGCATCTGCAGACTGCGATTTTCTGGATCGCTACGGCCTACGTCGCCGCCGCGCTGTTCCTCGGCCGCTCGCTGCGTGCCGATGAACCGCGCTGGCTGACGCCAGCCATCCACCTGCTGTTCGCGGCGTTCGCACTGGTGATCGGCGCCAGTTTGATCGGCGAATGGGCCGGCGTGTCCGGCCTGCTCGGCGACTGGTGGTTCTGGCTGGGCAACCAGGGTTGGGAATATCTGGAGATCGGCCGCTTCTGGCAATACCTGCTGGTCATCGGTCTGCTTGGCTGGTTCGCCATGTTGTGGTGGCTGGCGCGGCCGCGCACGGTGGCCAACCCGGAAGCGCGACCGTTGGCGCGGCTGTTCCTGTACGCGGCGCTGGCGATACCGGTGTTCTATATCCCGGCGCTGTTCTATGGCGCCAAGACCAACTTCACGGTGGTCGACACCTGGCGCTTCTGGATCATCCACTTGTGGGTCGAGGGCTTCTTCGAATTCTTCGCCACCACGGTGGTCGCGTTGACGTTCTTCCAGCTTGGCCTGACCCGGCGCAACACCGCGCTGCGAGTGATTTATCTGGACGCCATCCTGTACTTCGGCGGCGGCCTGATCGGCACCGGCCACCACTGGTATTTCAACGGCCAGAGCCAGGTCAACATGGCGCTGTCGGCGCTGGTTTCGGTACTGGAAGTGGTACCGCTGACCCTGCTGACACTGGATGCCTGGGACTTCGTGCGCACCACCCGCGGCGACTGCGACGTCTGCGGCCAGTCGGTCGCGGTACCGCACAAGTGGACGTTCTACTACCTGATCGCAGTCGGGTTCTGGAATTTCCTTGGTGCCGGGGTGTTCGGCTTCCTGATCAACCTGCCCATCGTCAGCTACTACGAAGTCGGCACCATCCTCACGCCCAATCACGGCCACGCCGCGATGATGGGCGTGTTCGGCATGCTGGCGATCGCGCTGATGGTGTTTGTGCTGCGCCAGACCACCGACGAGGCGCGCTGGCCGGGCATCGAGAAGTACGTCAAAGTCAGTTTCTGGGGCACCAATCTCGGCCTGCTGTTGATGGTGGCCCTCAGTCTGTTTCCTGGTGGCGTACTGCAGGTGTGGGACGTGGTGCAGCACGGTTACTGGCATGCGCGCAGCCTCGTCTATACCGGTGCCGACACTGCTCGCGTGATCGAGTGGCTGCGCCTGCCGGGCGACCTGGTGTTCATCTTCCTCGGCGCGCTGCCGCTGGTGATCGCGGCGAGCAAGGCGTACCTCGGCGTGCGGGCCACGCGACCAGTCGACGCGTAGGTCCCGGTCAACGCGGACGCAGATCGATCCCTTGAAGCACCAGCCAGCCACCCGGCCGGAAGCAAACGGCGAAAGACGGTCGCATTGAAAAAGTCCATGATGGACGGAATCTGACCCGTGCCCATTTCAGGCAACCCCGTTCCGGAATCCAAGTCATGCCCCGTCGCAAACCTGTCCCGCTGTATCGCAACCTCGGCATCATCGCGCACATCGATGCCGGCAAGACCACCACGACCGAGCGCGTGCTGTACTACACCGGCAAAAAACACCAGATTGTCGACGTGCACGACACCAAGGACGGCAAGGGCTCCACCACCACCGATTACATGGAGCAGGAGCGCAAGCGCGGCATCACCATCCAGTCGGCAGCGGTGTCGACCGAATGGCGCGGGTACCACATCAATCTGATCGACACACCTGGACACGTCGACTTCACCATCGAGGTGAACCGCTCGTTGCGCGTGCTGGACGGCGCGGTGGTGGTGTTTGACGGCGTCGCCGGGGTCGAACCGCAGACCGAGACGAACTGGCGGCTGGCTGACCAGTACCATGTGCCCCGCCTGTGCTACATCAACAAGATGGATCGCATTGGCGCGAATTTCGCGTACTGCGTGAAGGGCATCCGCGAGCGTCTGGCCGGCCACGCGGTGTTGTGCCAGGTGCCACTGGGCAGCAGCGACGAGTTTTGCGGCATGGCCGATCTGGTCGCCGGCGTCGGTTACATCTGGGCCTCGGACGACAAGGACAGCCCATGGGAAACCGTGCCGCTGGAGCAACTCCAGGGCCGCCTGCACTTCAGCTCCAACGCCGACAACGAGTGGATCGCGAACCTGCCCAAGCTGCGCCAGGAGATGCTGGAAACCGCGCTGGCGCTGGACGATGACGGCTTCGAGCGCCTGCTCAACACCGGCGAGTTCGACCCCGAATTACTCAAGCACTGCATCCGCCAGGGCACCGTGACCGGCAAACTGGTGCCCGTGTTGTGTGGCTCGTCGTACAAGAACAAGGGCGTGCAGCAACTGCTGGATGCCGTGGTCGATTACCTGCCCTACCCCGGCGAGAATGGCGGTATCGCCACCGTGGACGAAGATGGCAACGTCATCGGCGAACAGCCGGTGACCGATGATGCACCAGCGCGCGCGCTGGCGTTCAAGGTGATCAACGACCAGTTCGGCACGCTCACGTTTTGCCGCATCTATTCGGGCGTCATCAAGAAAGGTGACACCTTGCTCAACGTCACGCGCGGCAAGAAGGAGCGGATCGGCCGCATCGTCGAGGTGCAGGCGGACCACACGCGCGAGATCGACGAAACCCGCGCCGGCGACATCTGCGCGTTCGTCTCGCTGAAGGAAACCGAGACTGGCGATTCCCTGTCCGATCCAGCCCATCCGGCGCTGCTCGAACGCATGCGTTTTCCCGACCCGGTCATCAGCGTCTCGGTGGAACCAAAGACGCGCGACGACGTCGACAAGCTGTCCATCGCGCTGTACAAGATGGTCAAGGCCGACCCGTCGCTGCGCCTGCAGGTGGACCAGGAAACCGGGCAGACCGTGCTGATGGGCATGGGCGAGCTGCACCTGGAAATCACGGTCGACCGCATGCGCACCGAACTCGGCGTCGACGCGGTCATGGGCAAGCCCAAGGTCAGCTTCCGCGAGGCATTCGGGCAGACCGTCCAGCACACCTACACGCACAAGAAGCAATCCGGCGGTTCGGGTCAATTCGCCGAGGTAACGATGATCTTCGAGCCCTTGCCCGAAGGCAGCGGCGCGGTGTTTGCCGACGAAGTCGTCGGTGGCCGTGTACCGCGCGAATACATTCCGGCCGTCGAACATGCAGTACTCACCGAGGCCCACGAGGGCCAGATTGCCGGCTACGAAGTAGTCGACTTCAAGGCCCGCCTGATCGACGGCAAATACCACGACGTGGACTCGTCCACCCTGGCGTTCGAGATTGCCGGGCGCCAATGCTTCCGCGAAGCGCAAAAGCTGAGCCAGCCGAAACTGCTCGAGCCGATCATGCGCCTGGAGGTGGTGGTCGATGCGGATTACCTCGGCGACATCATCGGCGACATGAACCGGCGCCGCGGCAGCGTCAGCGACCAGGGGCAAAAGGGGACGTCGGCCTCGGTGCACGGCTTCGTGCCACTGGCGGAAATGTTCGGTTACATCAACTTCCTGCGCTCCGCCACGCGCGGCCGCGGCACGTTCACCATGGAGTTTGACCACTACGAAGTCGTGCCCAGCAGCATGGTCGACAAGCTGATGAAGAAGGAGGCGAAGTAAGCCTTCGCCGCGTGCCGCTGGCGAGGGCTCAGGCGGACAGGTGCTCGTACAAGATTGCGACGCCCACCCCGATCAGGATGACGCCACCCAGCAGTTCGGCGCGTTTGCCGACCAGGGCGCCCAGCGCGTGGCCAAGCATGATGCCGAGCGTCACCATCACCAGCGTGCACAACCCGATGACCACGGCCACGGTCGCGATGGGGGCGTCGACAAACGCCAGGCCCACGCCGACCGCGGCCGCGTCAATGCTGGTGGAGATGCCGGTGAGCGCGAGGATGAGGAAGCTCGGTTGTTTCTGCTCATCCACCGTTTCGGCCGCATCCGGGTGGGCGCTGTTCCAGATCATGTACAGACCCAGCACGCCCAGCAGCCCGAACGCAATCCAGTGATCCCAGGCCTGGATGTAGCGCGCTGCGCCCTTGCCCAGCAGCCAGCCAACAACTGGCGTAATGGCCTCGATGGTGCCGAAGATCAGTCCGGCGCGCAGCGCCTGGCTGATGCGCGGTTTGTGCATGGCTGCGCCCTTGCCCAACGCCGCGGCAAACGCGTCGGTGGACATGGCCAGACCGAGCAGAAGAATGGAAAGCGGATGCATGAGTTGCCAGCGCGGTCGGGCCAGGCACAACGGGTGACAACACGCCCGACCGGAGTGGCGTTGTCAAACCGTTGGTCTCGCCAACCAGGATCGGTGTCTGCGCCACGGCAAACTTGCCGAGCATGTTGACGCAGACGCCTCGTCGAAACGAAGCCGGCTACTCCCCAAAGGGGTCGGATCGGCCAGCGATGGCCACCAATCCGGCGCGTAGGCTAACACAGCCTGTACCGGTGGCGCGCGACAAGGCAACGTGCCAACACGGGGCGGCATGCGTTCGCAGTTACAATGGCAGGTTCATGTTCCCAGCGATCCCCTGCATGTCCGCACCAACACCCCATCAGCAAGAAACCCGCCGTCGCCGCACGTTTGCCATCATCAGCCACCCGGATGCGGGCAAGACCACGCTGACGGAAAAGCTGCTGTTGTTCGGCGGCGCGATCCAGCTGGCCGGCGCCGTGAAGAGCCGCAAGACCGCCCGCCACGCGACCTCCGACTGGATGGCGCTGGAGAAGGAGCGTGGCATTTCGGTGACCTCCTCGGTCATGCAGTTCCCGTATGCGGGCAAGATCGTCAACCTGCTCGATACACCGGGACACGCGGACTTTTCCGAGGACACCTATCGCGTGCTCACCGCGGTGGATTCGGCGCTGATGGTGATCGACTGCGCCAAGGGCGTGGAGGAGCGCACGATCAAGCTGATGGAAGTGTGCCGGCTGCGCGACACGCCGATCATGACCTTCATCAACAAGCTCGACCGCGAAGGCCGCCCGCCGATCGAACTGCTGGACGAAGTGGAATCCGTACTCGGCATTGCCTGCGCGCCGCTGACCTGGCCAATCGGCATGGGCAAGCGATTGAAGGGTGTGTATCACCTGGCGCTGGACGAAGTGCACATTTTCGAGGCGGGCAAGAATTTTACCCGGCAGGGCTCGACCATCTTCAAGGGCCTGGATGCACCCGGACTGGAAGCGAAGATCGGCAGCGAGGCGATGCGCGAATTGCGCGAAGAGCTTGAACTGGTACGCGGCGCCGCGCCTGCATTCGATGTAAGCGAATACCTGGCCGGTCGGCAGACGCCAGTGTTCTTCGGTTCCGCCGTGAACAGCTTTGGCGTGCAACTGCTGCTGGATTTTTTCGTCAAGCACGCGCCCTCGCCGCACCCGCACGCCACCCTGACGCGCGTGGTGCAGCCGGAAGAGGAGCAGCTCAGCGGCTTCGTGTTCAAGATCCAGGCCAACATGGACCCGGCGCACCGCGACCGCGTGGCGTTCATGCGCGTGTGCTCGGGCACCTACACCGGCGGCATGAAGATGATCCAGACCCGCACCGGCAAGGAAGTACGCATTGCCAACGCGCTGACGTTCATGGCCTCCGACCGCGAGATTGTCGAGACCGCGTATCCCGGCGATGTGATCGGCTTGCACAACCACGGCACGATCACCATCGGTGACACCTTCACGGAAGGCGAATCACTGCGCTTTACCGGCATCCCCAACTTTGCCCCCGAACTGTTCCGCCGCGCACGCCTGCGTGATCCGCTGAAGATGAAGGCACTGCACAAGGGGTTGGCACAGCTGAGTGAAGAAGGGGCGACGCAGTTCTTCCGCCCGCTGATGAGCAACGACCTGATCCTCGGCGCGGTCGGCGTGCTGCAATTCGAAGTGGTCGCCTACCGGCTCAAGGACGAATACAACGTCGACGCCAGCTTCGAGACGGTCAACGTCAGCACCGCACGCTGGGTGCACTGCGACGACGAAAAAAAACTGGAAGAATTTCGCGAGAAGAACGCCATGCACCTGGCGCTGGACGGCGCCGGCGAACTGGTTTACATCGCGCCGACCCGGGTCAACCTGCAGCTGGCGCAGGAGCGCTGGCCAACGGTGCGCTTCGCCAACACGCGCGAACATGCAGCCGCGGTGGCGCTCTAACCTGCCTCCGATCCCGGGCGCTGGCGTGACCCTCGAGCCGGGCAACGCACCGCCAGCCTGCTAGCCTGTGCGCTTCACCCCGTGCGGACCGACGCATGCAGACCGGACAGCTGGCCTTCGTCACACCACCGAACGTACCGGCTTGGCAGCGCTGGCTGGTGTTCTCACCCGGCGCACGGATCGTCTTCTTTGCGGCGATGCTGATCGCCTTCAGCGTGCTCACGCAGGCGATCATGGCCGCGCTGGGTTGGACCTTGCACACTGCCGATCCGCTGCAGCGCGCGCTCGGCGGACTGGGCATACGCGCGCTGCCGGCACTGCTCGGCTATGCCATCTTGGTGCGCCTGGTCGAACAACGGCCACTGCGCGAACTCTCGCCACGCACCATTCCCACCTGCGGGCTCGTCGGGTTCATCACCGGTACCGTACTTTTCAGCGCGGTGGTCGGTGTGCTCTGGCTGGCCGGCAGTTACCACGTCACCGGCACGAATCCACAAGTGGACTGGCTGCCAGGCGTGTTGGTGGTCGGCATCGGCGCCGGCATCGGCGAGGAAATCATCGCTCGCGGCGTGCTCTTCCGCATTGCCGAGGAAGGGCTCGGCACGTGGTGGGCACTGGCGGTTTCGGCGCTGTTCTTCGGCGCCGCGCACATTTTCAACCCCGGCGCCACGTTGTGGAGCTCGGCGGCGATCGCCATCGAAGCCGGCCTGCTGCTGGCCATGATCTATCACGTCACCCGTTCGCTCTGGGCCTGTATCGGCCTGCACGCAGCATGGAACATCATGCAGGGCACGATTTACGGCATCCCCGTCTCCGGCAGCAAGGCGGATGGCTGGCTGGTTTCCACGCGCACCGGCCCGGACTGGCTGAGCGGCGGCGTGTTTGGTGCGGAAGCGTCGGTGGTCGCGCTGGGCCTGTGCCTGCTGTGTACGGTGGCGCTCGTTCTATGTGCGCTACGCCGAGATATCGTCACCACGGCACGGACGCCACAACCGCTCAGGCACGGTGGCGCGGCGATACCCACATCGTCACGCGCGCACGAAACACCGGCTGCCCCGCAGGATCAGTGACCAGCACGGTGACTGGCCACGCATAACCAGCGGCTGCCGCAACCACCGCCGTATCGGGGGTCGCGACAGCGCGCATGGTGCCGACCGCCAGCCGCAGGTACTCCACCGTCATGCCTTTGGGAATCCAGCGCATGCCTGCCGGCACCGTGACCTCGGCCAGCATCCCCGCACTCAACTCGGCGGCGTTGCACAGCGCGATCGCGTGGACCGTACCCAGGTGGTTGTGCACGCGGCGGCGGTCGCGAATACGTATTTCGCAACGCCCCGGCTCCAGCGCGACGAAACGCGGCGCAATCGTGGCGAAGTACGGCGCCTTGAAGCAGATGGCACGCGAGAAAATCCAGTGCCCGGCCGGCCAACGGGTGATGCGACGATACAGCGACAAGGTAGACGCACTCATCGACAATTCTCCTTGAAGCGATTCCCGACGTTGCTGCGTCAGCCGCCGGTCACCGCTTGTCCGCCCGCGTAACTGCGGCGCGCATTTCGTCGGTAGTAAAATCGTCCACCGCGATGAACTCGTGCACGCTTTCACGCACGCGCTTGAGCAGTGCGGCCTCACTCGCGCTGATCGCACCAGCCTGCTGCGCTTCGACCAGTTGTCCAAAGTAATCGTGTGCCTTGCACTGGCCCGTCTTCAATGCCTTGCCGAACTTGCGATCCACCGGCTCGGCCAGGATCACTTCCGGCAGCAGCGCGTGCATGCGACCAATCGTGTTGTTCGCCGTGGGCGTGAGATAGACCCACTCCAGCAGCCGGTCCCGCGCCTCGCTTGGCGCGGTGATCAACGCCGCAACGCGCCGCCCCAGGCGATCGGACGGTGGTACTTCGCGTCGACCCAGCGGAAACACCAGGATGCGCAACAGCAACGACACCGAACGCACCGGGAAATTGCGGATCGCACCATCCAGCGCCATCTGCATGTTCCACACACACTGGTGAAATGCCCAGGCCAGCAACGGGCGATCGGCTTCCGGCCGGCCGGTATCCTCATAGCGCTTGAGCATCGCACTGGCGATATACATGTAGCTGAGTACATCGCCCAGGCGCGCCGACAGCTTTTCCTTGAACTTCAATTTGCCGCCAAGCACGCCCATGAACACATCCGCGCATAGCGCCAGCGCTGCGGAAAAACGATTGAGCTTGCGGTAGTAACGGCGCGTGTAGGCGTCCCCGGCACTGTCGCCCAGGCGTGAACCGCTGAGCTCCAGCACAAAACTGCGCACCGCGTTCGAGATCCCGAAACCAATGTGGCCGAACAACAGGCGGTCAAACGTCTGCAACTGCTCGCTGCGATCGGCAATCGACAGCGCCTGCATTTCCTTCAGCACAAACGGATGGCAACGGATCGCCCCCTGGCCAAAGATCATCAGGCTGCGCGTCATGATGTTCGCGCCTTCCACCGTAATCGCCACCGGCACACCCTGCCACGCGCGGCCGGCGTAATTGCTTGGTCCCAGCTGCACACCCTTGCCGCCGAGGACATCCATCGCATCCCCGGCTACCTGGCGGCCCCATTCGGTGGCGTGGTACTTGGCAATGGCCGAGGTCACCGCCGGCTTCTCGCCACGATCAACTGCGGCCGCGGTGGAGCGCGACAGCGCCGCCGTCGCATAAGTCAGCCCGCCGATACGTGCAAGTGCTTCTTCCACCCCCTCGAAGCGGGCAATGGCCAGGCCAAACTGCTTGCGCATGCGCGCATACGCACCCACTGCTGCCACGGCGGCACGCACCCCGCCGGTAGCACTCGACGGCAGCGAAATCGCACGCCCGACCGACAGCACTTCCACCAGCATGCGCCAGCCGTGGCCGGCCATCTGTGGTCCACCAATCAACACCGACAACGGCGCGAAGATACCGGTGCCGCGCACCGGACCATTCTGGAACGGCACATTCAGCGGGAAATGCCGGCGCCCGATTTCCAGCCCTGGTGTGGAGCG
>DATCWU010000427.1:0-11106 GCA_036566165.1 Rhodanobacter sp.
GTCGAACGCTGCCCCGCACAAACTCGGGCGACCAGCCGCAGTTCGATGATCCGCAGTGAGCGCAACGCGGTCTCAGCGACACGACGTGCAGATCTACAAAGCCTTCGGCGACTTCACTATCAGGACCTTGGGCGACGCGAATCGTCCCCTCTCCACCAGGCCATCCCGCCGTGTCCGCTTGCGCATGCCACCGTGCCGGATAGCGGAACAGTTCAGGCGGCGTGATGACAGCGCCCGGCGTTTGGGCAGCGGACTGTACGGGAAGTGGTGAGTTCGCTCAAAGCCCAGCAGCGGCTCCAGATAAAACCCCGATCACAATTTGCGTAACGCACATAATCCATCACTGCGCGCAGTGACACATTTTCTTGCGCCTTCAATAACTGCAACGATATGGTTTCTGGGAATTAAATGCCATTGTCCGGCACATCGTTATTTCTTGCGTTTCGATAATGTGTATTTCATCACAATTCCCATTGCCAACACGGGGAAAAGTTCCTATTGACGCACCCCGGGTAATGGTTCCAGCTTCTCCGGCACGAGACTGGATAAATGATTCTGTTGCCGCAGTGCACGCAACACAGTGAGGCTGCAGATTCAACCCGGCTGTCGTTTCCCGCAACCCTGCAGTGTCTACCTGAAGGAGAAGGACCCGCACACAACGGAGGGCGCAGCAACAGTATCTCTGGGAAAGAAAACGGTGGTGTCACGCATCGTCGTGACACTCAATCAATGGGGTATGCGCTGCCGCAATGGCCGTCCTGCCTCCAATTATCTTTCGGGAGTTCCAGATGCAACATCCATTTCATCTCAAATTGCTTGTGGCCGCCATTTCCATCGGTTGCGCCACCGCCATCAGTGCAGCCACCATTCCGACGGTTGCCAGTCCGACGGCTTTTGTCACGCTGGCCCAGCACGCCACCACCCTGCGCACCGGTGATGTCATCGAAGGAGCCTTGTCTGCAGCTGCGCCGATGCACATCGAGGTTGCGTTGAAATTGCGCAACCCCACGAAATTGCAAAACTTCATCGCCATCGCCAGGACATCCCCATTGGCGGTAGTTCCGCGCACCATGTCCAGCGCCCAATTCAGTGCCGATCACGCGCCAACTGCCGATCAGGCCAACGCCGTCGCGACGTACCTGAAAACCGCCGGCTTCACGCATGTGGTCATCGCGCCCAATCGCTTGCTGGTATCCGCAGACGGACGTGCAGACACCGCGCGGGCAGCATTCAAGACCACGTTTGCACGGGTCAGGACGCATGATGGCCGCGACGCGTTCATGAACACCAACGCGCCGCAGATTCCTGCTGCATTGCACGACAGCGTGCTGTCCGTGATCGGCCTGCAAAACGTGCATCAGGCGCATACCTTTGCCGTACGTGCGCAAGCGGGTTTTGCCCCGCAGGCGATAACTGGTCACAACCCGACCGAGTTCTCGTCCATCTACGGCGGCAGCGGGCTGCCGACGGCCGCCGGTGTCACCGTCGGCATCGTCACGCAAGGCAAGATCACCCAAACCGTTACCGATTTGAACTCGTTCACCGCGCAGAACGGTTTGCCTACCGTAACCACGCAGACGGTGAACACCAACGGCACCAGCAATGACACCAGTGGCGTCATCGAGTGGAATCTCGACAGTCAGGACATCGTCGGCATGGCCGGTGGCCAAGTCGGCAAGCTCATCTTCTACAACATCCCGACCCTGTCCAACGCCAACCTCACCGCTGACTTCAACACGATCGTTTCAGCCAACGCCACGAAGATCATCAACGTGTCGCTGGGTGAATGCGAAACCTTCGCGCAGGGCGATGGCTCAGCCGCAGCCGACGACCAGATTTTCCAGCAGGGGATCGCACAAGGGCAGACCTTTTCGGTGTCCTCGGGTGACTCCGGCGCCGACGAATGCGGCGACGGCGGCATCACCCCCAGCTACCCCGCCAGCTCGCCGGGCGTGGTGGCCGTGGGTGGTACCACGCTGAATGCCACCACTACCACGTACACCAGTGAAACAGTGTGGAGCGGGGGTGGCGGCAGTCCCAGCAAGTTCGAAGCCAAACCCAGCTGGCAGGCTGGTGTGCTGGCCGGTACCAAACGCGGAGTACCCGACCTCTCGTTCGACGCCGATCCGAACAGTGGCGCCAAGATCATCGTCAACGGCGCCATTCAGCAGGTTGGCGGCACCAGCCTTGCGGCGCCATTGTTCGCCGGCTCATGGGCGCGCCTGCTGGCCAGCAACCCGTCGCTGACCTTCGCCGCACCGGACCTGTACCAGACCCTGACCGCTGTCGACTATCACGATGTCACCTCCGGCAACAACGGTGGTGAAACCGCTTCGGCGGGCTGGGACCTGGCAACCGGGTTTGGCAGCTTCAGGCTCGATCAGGTGAGCAGCCACATTGGCGGCGGCACACCACCGGACAACAATCCGCCCGTGGCCAACTTCGCCGACACGAGCAGTGGTCTGACCGTGAACTTCACCGACAGCTCTACCGACAGCGACGGCAGCATCGTGTCGCGTGCCTGGAACTTCGGCGATGGCGGCACCTCGACCGCGACCAACCCGAGCCACACCTATGCCGCAGGTGGAACGTACAGCGTGTCGCTCAAGGTCACCGACGACGGGAACGCGACCAACACCAAGATCCAATCGGTGACGGTCGCTGGCGGCGGATCGTCGCAGTTGATCGTCAACGGCGGCTTCGAAACCGGCACGGCCACACCGTGGACCATCAGTGCCGGGGCGCTGTGCACCACCAGCACCTGCGGTGCTGAAGTGGCCCACGGTGGCAGCTGGTTTGTGTGGATGGACGGCTATGGCAGGACGCACACCGACACCGCCGCGCAGACGGTAACCATCCCCAGCGGCAAGACTACGGTCAATCTGACGTACTACCTGCACGTCGACACTGCCGAGACCACCACCACCTGGGCCTACGACACGCTGAAGGTGCAGGTCTACAACAGCGCCGGCAGTCTGCTCAAGACGCTGGCAACGTACTCCAACCTCAACGCGATCAGCGGTTATGCGGTGCATACCAACAGTCTCGCCGCGTACGCCGGGCAAACCGTGTCGATCAGGTTCATCGGCTCGGAAGACGTCTCGTTGGCAACCTCGTTCGTGCTTGATGATGTGAGCCTGACTGCGCAGTAGGCGGCAAGCTTGGGTCGGTGGCGCGTCGTCGCTATCCGCACCAGCTCCCGAGGCCCACCCTCCGCAAGGGTGGGCCTCGCTTTTTGCGCGGTCTCCCGCCGGTTTCCGCCGTGTTGTATGGTGCAGCCTGGTTATCTGGGGACACCCCGCATGCTTCGCACGAGCGCCGCACTTGGTCTGTTGTTTGGCTGGACATATGCCTTTGCGGCGGCGACAGCACCACCGACAGTACCGCGCGAACAACCTGCGTTGCACGCGTTGGCCAACGCCCCAAGCGAGGCGCAGCTGCGCGCCACGATCACGGCGCTGGTCGGCTTTGGTACGCGGCACACCTTGTCAGACACCACCTCGAACAAGCGCGGCATCGGCGCGGCGCGACGCTGGGTGCAGACGCGGTTCGCGACCATCGCCCACGATTGCGGCGGCTGTATCGAAGTGGTCACGCCGGCGCAAACGTTTACCGGCAAGCGCGCCCCACAATCGGTCGAAGTGATGGACGTGGTGGCGATCAAGCGCGGCAAGCGCGATCCACAACGTGTGATCGTCATGACCGGCCACCTCGATTCACGCGTCACCGATGTCATGAATCGCACCAGCGACGCCCCCGGCGCCAACGATGATGCCTCCGGCGTGGCCGCGCTGATCGAGGCGGCGCGCGTGCTGTCGACGCAGGACAACGACGCCACCTTGGTGTTTGCCGCACTGTCCGGTGAGGAACAGGGCCTGTACGGCGGCAAGGTGCTGGCCGACTACGCCGTGGCACAGGGCTGGCAGGTCGAGGCCGAGCTCAACAATGACATCGTCGGCAACAGCCGCGGCCAGAACGGCGTGAGCGACAACACCACCGTGCGCGTGTTTTCCGAAGGCACCAAGAGCAATGAGACACTCAAGCAGGCCGATTACCGGCGTTACCACGGCGGCGAGGTGGATTCGCCCTCGCGCAATCTCGCCCGCTATATTGATCGCCTGGCCGACAACTACCTGCCCGACTTCAAGGTGCACATGATCTACCGCACCGACCGCTTTGGCCGCGGCGGCGATCAGGTGCCGTTCCTGCAAGCCGGCTTCCCCGCCGTGCGCGTGACCGAGGCGCATGAGGATTACACCCGCCAGCATCAGGATCTGCGCACGGAGCACGGCATTCGCTACGGCGACACCATTGACGGCGTCGACTTTCGCTACTTGGCGCGGGTCACCGCGCTCAACGCCATCACCATGGCCGCGCTCAGTCGCGCGCCGGCACCGCCGACCGGCGTGACCACCACCGGCGCGCTGGCCACTGACACCACCGTGCACTGGAACCAGGTGCCGGGCGCCGCCGGCTACCGCGTGCACTGGCGCGACACCACGGCCGCGCTATGGCAGCACGCACGCGCCGTTGGCGACGTCAACCAGACCGTATTGAAAGATGTGGTGATCGACGACTGGTTCTTCGGTGTGTCCGCAGTATCGGCGGACGGCTACGAAAGTCCGGTAGTGTTCCCTGGCTTCGCCGGCAGTTTCGAACGCTCGCCCGCGCCCGCAACGTCCGCGGCCATCCACTGAGCGCTCAGCGCGGCGGAATCGACATGCAGCGACCCGGCGCGTTTGGCGCGTCGGGCCAGCCGCCGGCCCGGCAAGCCCGACGACGCAAGCGGTCGGTGGATGTTGAAAGCCAGCCCCTGGCCACGCAGCTCAGCGCTGGAACAACGCGATCTCGGGCTCATGCAGGCCAAAGCCCTGGGCATAATTGACGCCAAGCGCAGTCAGCGCCTGCGCGGTTTGCGCATCACCCACCCACTCCGCCACCACTTCCAGGCCAAGGCGATGGCCGATGTCGGTCACCGCGCGCACCATCAGGTGACTGACCGGATCCACCAGCATGTCGCGGATGAAACTGCCGTCAATCTTGATGATGTCCACCGGCAGATTCTTCAAATAGGTGAACGAGGACATGCCGGCACCAAAATCGTCCAGCGCAATGCGACACCCGACGGCACGCAGCCGCTGGGCCAGGTGCACCAGTTGCGCCAGATTGCGCACCGCCACCGTCTCGGTAACCTCGAAACACACGCGGCTCGGCGTTACCCCGTGGTGCCGCAACAGCGCGATGATCCAGTCGGCCAGTGCATCGTCACTGATGCTGGCGCCCGAGAGATTGATCGACACCAGATCGAGCGCACTGCCGGCATGGTGCAGCTGGTCGAAATGCGCCAGCGTGGTCTCGATGACCCAGCGATCAATGGCCGGCATCAAACCGTAACGTTCGGCCGCCGGAATGAACGCACCCGGCACCACCAATACGCCGGATTCCTCGCGAAAACGCAGCAATACCTCGATGCCGCTCGCACGACCAGCAGCGATCCACGGCAACGGCCAGACCTCCTGGCAGGTCAGTACCAGTCGCTGCTGATCGATCGCCCAGCGCAGACGATTGGCCCACTGCATCTCACCGCGTCGCAACACGGTCTGGTCATCCTGCGCGGAGTAGAAATGCACACGATTGCGGCCCAGTTCCTTGGCCATGTAACACGCGGTATCCGCCTGCGCGAGCAAATCGGAAAGGTTGAGCCCCGAGCGGTCCACCAGCACACCGCCAATGCTGGCGCTGACCATGTAGCTGTGCTGCTCCCACACAAATACATAACCATCGATGCACTGGCGCACGCGCTCGGCAATCTGCCCGGCCTGGTCCCGATCACGCACGCCTGCGACGAGCACGCCAAACTCATCGCCACCGAGTCGTGCCAGCACGTCCGGCGCACTCAGCTGCCGCCGCATCACGATCGCCAGCTGTACCAGCAACTGGTCGCCGGCCAGATGACCGGAAGTATCGTTGACCAACTTGAACTGATCCAGGTCGACGTACAGCAACAACGCGGAGGGCACGACGCCATCTGCCACAGTCAACGTGGCGCGCAGCTGACGCTCGAACTCGCGCCGGTTGTACAGCTCGGTCAATGCATCGTGGCTGGCCTGATAGCTGAGACGTTCGGTCAACTGGCGCTGCGCGGAAATGTCCGCGGCCACCAGCAACCACTGGTCGCGCCCACCGAGGCTGATACGCGAGATTGCCACGTTGGCCCAGAAGCACGGGCCGGCTGATGTGCCCAGCAGGACTTCGGCGCGGCTGCAAGCCTGCGTGGTGGGGTCCCGCAACAAGGCGCCCAGCGCCGTATCCGCAAAAAGGTCGTGCAGGTTTGCCTCCCGCACCGCAGGGCCCAGACGCTCGCCGGCCACGTGATTGACATACGTGATGCGCCCGTCGCCGGCATCGGCGAGCAGCACCAGGGCGGGCAGCAGATCGTTCAACGCGCGGAAGCGTTCCTCGCTTTCGCGATAGCGTCGACTCATGCGTGAGCCAAGCTCCAGCGCACGCTGCCGGGTGCCGACAATGGAAAACGCCAGCAGCGCCAACAGGACACTGGCCAGCACGCCCGCCAGCACCATCGCCTGCCACCATCCTGGACGGACCGAGCCAGGCGGCAGCGGTTGCATCGCCACGTTCCACACGCGCTGACCGTACTCGAGCCGGTAGACAAAACTCTGTGCAGTCGGCATCGCCAGTTGCGGATGCGAGTCATACAGCGCTACCGCCGGCACCGCCGTGGCGTCGCTGACGCGCAGGTGCATGGCTCGCGTCGTCTGCACCGGCATGGCGTTCTCGATCATGCCGGCCACCCGAAAGGTGGCGGCGATCGCACCATCGCCACGAGCTTCTCGCTCGACCCGGGTGCCGGGCAAGGCCCCGGGGCTGTATACCGGCAGGCACAGGGTGACCGCGATGTCCTGTCCCGCCTCGGCGGCGGGCGAACCGGCAACCGCGAATGGAGCCGACAGGACCGGCTGGTCAACCTCACGTGCAGCCAGTACCGCGCCGAGCCGTCCCGACTGGCGATCGAGAACCATTCCAGCCAAAGTGTCGTTGCCGGCACGTGGCTGGACCCAGCGCGTGACGTAACGCGTACCGTCGGCGCCGGTTTCGCGCTGCGCATAGGTCAGCGCGAGCAAATCAGGAAACTGTTCGCGCGGCCGCATGCTCGCGTAGAAGCTGGCGAACTCGGCATCAGTGACGTCTTCGGAGCCGAGGTACAGCGCCTGTGCTGCGCGCAACAGGCTCTGCGCTGCATGCATTCGCGCACGCAACGCAACGTAACCCTCCATGGCCAGTTCCTGCTGCACCCGGCGTTGCGCCACGCGCTGCTGGCGACTTTGCAGTTGCTGGGCGAGCAGCGTCACCCCGAGACCAGCCAGCAACGCAACGCCCGCCCAGAGATACCGGGCCCACCACGGTGGCGTGCGGTCCCCCGGTACCGCATCGCGCCCGCTGTGCGCTGGCGCGGCGGCAATCGGACGATCTGTCGGATCCTTCAGTTCACGCAAGGACATTCCCACGAGCTAGCAGACAGACCCGATGGTACACAATCAGCTCACGCGCGATTTGCCAATGCCGAGGCACAACCTGCTCGCCAGCCCGGGCCCGTCAAGCATCCCTTGCTCACCCACCCGCACGCACCACTGCACTGAGTTGAGTAGGACGACAGCGTCGGCAAGCAGCAACTCAATCCAGTCGCACACCCAGCGATGCCAACCGGCGCCAGCCGTCGGCGCTGGGCAGCACCGCGCGGCCCTGGTCCGCCCGGTGCAACCAGCCTGCCTCGAACATCGCTGCGGTCAGCGCCACGCCGAGCGGGCCACCCAGGTGCATGCGGCGCTCGGTCCAGTCCACGCAAGCGCGACCATACAGCGGCAGCAGGTTCGTCACCGGCAAGCCAGCCGCACCCAACGCGGCGATGCCCGCGGGCAACAGTTGCAACCCGCGCGTCCCGGTCTGCAACCACGTGCGCTGCAGCAAGCCGGCGCACCACGCCACGCCCAGCGCACCCGCCAGGTGCCGGTAACAGCAACGCGCGCGGCGCAATTGCGCATCGCCGCGGGCGGGCAACGTGCGTAATGCCGGCACGCGCGCCAGCGCGAGCGATTCCAGCATCGCGGCAACCCGCTCATCCGCCAGCCGGTAATAGCGATGGCGACCCTGTGCATGCAGTGCGAGCAAGCCGCCATCAAGCAGTCGGTGCAGATGTGCGCTGGCGGTGGCGGGAGTGATGCCGGCAACATGTGCCAGCTCCCCGGCTGGCCGCGCGGTGCCATCGGCCAACGCCAGCAACATCGCCGCGCGCGCCGGCTCGGCCAGCAAGCTACCAAGCTCGGCGACATGATAACGATCGAGTGCGGCTGCATCGCTCATGCACGCAGTGTAATCAGTACATCGGCGCGACACTTCGACGAACGACGAAACATCGACTCGCCAGCATTCCCGTGTTCAGCGTCTGCTGCGGGGCTTTGCCCGATGGGTGGGAACGGCAGTCCACGGATCATCCGGCCACGGGTGGCGCGGATAACGCGCGCGCAGCTCCCTGCGTACTTGCGGATAGGTCTGTTCCCAAAAGCTGCGCAGGTCCTGGGTTACCTGCAGCGGTCGGCCGGCCGGCGACAACAGGTGCAAGGTGACCGGGATGCGCCCGGCACCGACGCGCGGGGTATCGGCCAGACCAAACAGTTCCTGCAGTTTGACCGCCAGCACGGGCGCGCCGCCTTCGGGGTTGTAGCTCAGGTGCCGGGTTTGCCCGCTGGGTACCCTGATGGCGTCGGGTGCCTGGGTGTCCAGCGCCGCGCGCTGGGCATGATCCAGCAGCGTACTCAACGCCTGGGTCACCGTACTGGTATCCACCGCGTCAAGGCGATGCACGCCGTGCAGGTGGGGTCCGAGCCACGTATCGAGCGTGGCCAGCAGCGCAGCATCGGAGACGTCCGGCAACTGCAGTTCGGGCATCCACCCGCGCAACGCGTGAATCCGCGTGCGCAAACGGCGTGCGGCGTCACTCCACGGCAACAAATCCAGGCCATGCGCGCGCACTGCTTGCAGCAACGCCGGCAATGCATCTTGCGCTCGCACCGGCACGCTATGCCGCTGCAACACAATGGCGCCGAAACGTTGCTCGTCGAATGCCTCGACCGCGCCCCGCTCCGGGTTCCAGCACACCGTGCGGGTCGCTTGAAACTGGTCGGCGAACGCGTGCTCCAGCAGCTCCGGATCCAGCGGCGCGGCGGCCAGGATCAGGCTGTCACGCACTTCGTGGCGCACATCCAGCACCACCAGCCACGGTTCACCGCGCAGTGCGGTCTGCTCGTGCAGGCGCGCGCCGCGACCATTCGTCAGCGTGTAGCGCAGCGGCTGCCCGGCATCCTGATGCGCAATGCGATCGGGAAACGCATGGGCCAACAGGTTGCCAACACTGCACCGATCAGGTACGCCGCTGGCCGCGGTGCGGACGTCCAGACGTCTGCGCCAGCCCTTGCTGACCTGCTCGATCGCCATGAGCGCGCCAGCGTCGACCATGGCGCGCGCGGCAGCCCGCGCACTGCGATCACGCCACGCATGCAGGGCGGCCACGCGCAGCCGAAAATCATCACTGCGCGCGTCATCTCCACGCAACGGTGAGCGGGCCTCCAGCAACGCCAGCAAATCGGCAACCAAGGGCAGCAGTGCCCTCGGCGCACACCACGCGGCGGCCGCCAGACGCGGCGTGGTACCGAGCCTCAGCATGCGCCGGCCCAGGGCCGTGATGCGCCCCTGGGCATCCAGCGCGGCCAGTCCTTGCAACAACTCCCGCGCCTGCGCCAGCGCGCCGGGTGGCGGCGGATCAAGCCAGTGCAGGCTGTCACGACTATTAGCGGTGATTCCCCACGCCGCCAGTTCCAGCGCCAGCGCGGACAGCTCCACTTGCTGGATTTCCGGCACGCGCGAAACTTCCAGACGGCGGCTCTGTGGCCACAACCGGTAGGCGACGCCAGCGGCAACCCGGCCGGCCCGACCGGCCCGTTGCTCAGCCGAGGCCTGGGCAATGCTCACCGTCTGCAGCCGCGTGAACCCCGAGTTCGGATCAAAGCGCGGCTCGCGCGCCAGGCCGGTATCGACGACCACGCGGATACCGGGCAACGTCACGCTGGACTCGGCGACGTTGGTTGCCAGCACGATACGCCGCGTGTTCGCCGCGCCGGGCTCGAGCGCCGCCTGTTGCTCAGCCTGCGAGAGTTCGCCATGCAAGGGCAGAATTTCCAGCGCGGTCGCTGCTGCCACCGGCTCACCCGCTGCTGCCGGACGCGCAGCAGGCGCCACCAGCGCCGATAAGTCCGCCTGCGCACGCGCAATCTCCTTGCGGCCGGGGAGAAACACCAGGATGTCGCCGACGTCTGCGGCCAACGCCTGCCGCAGCACGCGCAGCAGATGTCGCTCGCCGGTCTCCTGCGTGCGCGCCGGTGGATACTCGATGCGCACCGGATAGCTGCGGCCGGCACTGGACAGGCGCGGCGCATCAAGCCACTGGGCGACGCGCTGGCCATCGAGCGTAGCCGACATCACCAGCAGTCGCAGATCCGGGCGCAGCGTAGCTTGCACGTCCAGCGCCAGCGCAGCGCCGAGGTCGGCGGCCAGGTGGCGTTCGTGAAACTCGTCAAACACGATCACGCCGATGCCCGCCAGTTCCGGATCGCGTTGAATCAACGTAGTGAGAATGCCTTCGGTGACCACCTCGACCCGCGTCGCGGCACTCACTTGCGATTCGAAGCGGATGCGATAGCCAATGGTCTGCCCGACCTGCTCGCCAAGCTGCTGCGCCATGAATTGCGCGGCGGCCCGCGCAGCGATACGTCGTGGTTCCAGCATGATGATCTTGCGCCCCAGCAACCACGGGGTCGTCAGCAATGCCAGTGGCACTTGCGTGGTCTTGCCGGCACCAGGCGGTGCCTCCAGCACCAGGCGCGGACACGCACTCAACGACGCACAAATCTGCGGCAACAACGCGGTAATGGGCAAATCAGGCAATGCCGCGTTCATGTGCGTACATGGTTGTGATTGTGGTTGGACTCGGGCTCGTGGTTGGACTCGGGCTCGCACTCCCTGGCGCGACCCATG
>DATCWU010000441.1:0-1329 GCA_036566165.1 Rhodanobacter sp.
TGCCTGTTGCGTTCGCATGAGCGCCATCTGCTGGCGACGATTGGCCTGGACGATGTGATCGTGGTCAGCACACCCGACGCCACGCTGGTTGCCCATCGCGACGCGGCGCAGGACGTCAAGCAGATCGTCGAACAACTCAAGGCCGCCGGGCGCAGCGAATACGCACTGCATCGTCTGGTGCATCGACCATGGGGTACCTACGACTCGCTGGAAGCCGGCGAGCGGTTCCAGGTCAAGCGCATCGTGGTCAAACCTGGTGCGACGCTCAGCCTGCAGAAACATCACCACCGTGCCGAACACTGGATCGTGGTCTCCGGTACCGCCGAAGCCACCTGTGACGACAAGGTGTTTTTGCTCACCGAAAACCAGAGCACGTACATTCCGCTCGGCAGCACACACCGCTTGCGCAATCCCGGCAAGTTGCCGCTGGAACTGATCGAAGTGCAATCGGGCAGCTATCTGGGCGAAGACGACATCGTGCGTTTTGACGACGTGTACGGCCGCGCGTAGGCGTCCGCACGCGCCCGCTTGCCACCGCACACGCCTCCGGCCTTGCCACCCATCACGGCGCCGCAGGCCGGCTTCGTGGCGCAAGGCTGAGCGGATCCCACGCCTCCGGGTGCGCTCCACTACGGTCAAGCGTCACCAAAGCCAGCGCTTCACGGATTGCCGATAGAAGGGTTTATACAGTTCAGCCACGTTCCAATGGCTCGCCACTTCAGGCCGGGTCGTTCCCTGACTGAAGGAGCGCTCCCATGCGTCGCAAGAAGGCCTTGAAGCTTGCCACGTTCAACGTCAACGGCATTCGCAGCCGCCTGCCCAACTTGCTGGCCTGGCTGGCCAGGGAGCAGCCGGACATCGTGGCTCTCCAGGAACTGAAGGCCACGAATCAGGCCTTCCCGACGGAAACCCTCGAGGGCGCGGGTTACCGATCCATCTGGCATGGCCAGCAGTCGTGGAATGGAGTGGCCTTGCTGAGTCGGGGCAACGTACCGGTCGAACGGCGACGCGGGTTACCCGGCGCTCCGGAAGACCAACAGAGCCGATACCTGGAGGCGACCATCGACGGCATCGTTGTCGCCAGTCTGTACGCGCCCAATGGCAACCCGCAGCCAGGGCCCAAATTCGACTACAAACTGAAGTGGCTGGAACGTCTGGCACGTCACGCCGCATCCCTGGTGGATCTGCCACATCCGGTGATCTTGATGGGGGACTTCAACATCATCCCTACCGACAACGACGTCTACGATCCCAAATCATTTCGCAACGATGCCCTGCTCCAGCCGGAATCGAGGCAGGCATACGCACGCCTGCTGGGTCAGGGCTGGA
>DATCWU010000442.1:0-2376 GCA_036566165.1 Rhodanobacter sp.
CAGCGGCACCGCCGTTGCCCAGCTCTTCGATTTTGCGCACAGCCCCAGGGCGGTTTCGTTCCAGATCGAGTCACCAACAGCCGCAGCGAATATCCGCTCGCCGGTGGCGATCAAGGTTTCCCTGCACGGCGCCACGCTCGGGCAGCCGGAAGACGGATTCGACCATCTGCACATTTCGGTCGATGGCGGCGAAGCGATACCCGTGTACGCAGCGCCGATACCACCGTTGCACCTGGCTCCCGGCCGCCACACGCTGGCGATGGAGGTTGCCGGTCCCGACCATCGGCCACTCACCCGAACGAAAACGGTCACCTTCACCGTCACCCCCTGACGTGGGCGGCCACGGTTCCACTGTCCTGCGCCACGCTGGCGTCGTACGCCTGGCACATCTGGCCTGGGCCATCGCCAGCGGTTGGCTCATTGCCAGCGGACTGGGTATCCACGAACGCCTGCCGGCGTGGGCGATCCATCTGCTTGGCGGCCACGTAGTGCTCGTGACCTGGCACGGCTACGTCGGCAACGTGCTCGGCCTGATACTGTTGTTGGCACCGTTTTTCCTGCACCGCAAGCTGGGTCGGTTACTTGGCGCCATCGTGCAGTTCCACCGCGCCGATGCGGCGTGGCCGCTGGCGTTGCTGCGTTCCCTGCTCCACCCGCGCCAGGAACATTTTCTACCCTGGCACAGTGGCCGTTTCGACCCCGCGCAACGCGCGGTTTTCCTGGTCTTGGTCAGTTCATTCGCCCTGCTGGTTATTACCGGCCTCGCGTTCAATGTCATCCCCACGCACATCCGCCTGTTGTTCGCGTGGACTGTGCGCATTCACCTGGCGGCGGCATGGGTTTGCATCGGTGCGGTGGGTGTGCACGTCGTCGCCGGCACAGGTTTGCTGCCAACCCACCGCGGTGTCGCGCGCGCAATGTTCGGCGATGGCCGCGTCCAGACCGAGCTTGCCCGCCGCCTCTGGCCGGGTTGGACCGCCCGTCGACTCAAGGGCAAAGAAACTCCCGAGGCTTGATCACTCCGTTTGCACGGTTCCCCATGCGCCACCGCGCAGGGAAGTGCACGGGGCCCGCATTGGCGATTCGCTCCCTGCTTTCGCATCGTGTTAGCGTACCGGCGGGGAAAATCCACGGACGCCGGTACCTGGGGCAAGAGCAGAGCAGCCACCAATTTCTGCTTTACCCCGTTTCTGCGATCGCCATGACCAGACCAAGGTCGAACACCATCAGCACGCCGGGAGAGACGACATGACAGACAAACATGTGGGTACCTGTTTTTGCGGCGCCGTGGAGATCGAAGTCACCGGCACGCCGGAGGCAATGGGCTATTGCCATTGCAGTTCCTGCCGCTCATGGTCAGCCGGACCGGTCAACGCGTTCACCTTGTGGAAACCCGAACGCGTCAAGGTCACCCGCGGCAGCGAATTCATCGGCCACTTCCAGAAGACGCCAACCAGCGACCGCCAATTCTGCACGCAGTGCGGCGGGCATCTGCTGAGCGGCCACCCCACGCTGGGACTGACCGATGTCTACGCCGCCACGATCCCGAGCCTGGCCTTCACGCCTGCAGTCCACGTGAACTATGCCGAGACCGTGCTGCCGATGAAGGATGGTCTGCCCAAGCTGAGAGACTTCCCGGCCGAGCTCGGCGGATCGGGCCAGACAATGGCCGAATAACCCCATGCCGGCATCGGGCAGGGGCACGCAAGGGTTGCATTGCGCAGACCAGGAACAAGGAGTGCCAGCAAGTACCACCGGCTGCCCCGGTCATTCGACAGACCGGAGAAACGCGCAAGTCAACGGGATCCGTCCACGCCCGCAATCCGGCGATGGCGCATGCGGGTGTGTCTCGTCGCCGGTGCCACCTGCTGGCACCATGGCGAATATCCGCACCTCTGCCCTGCGCCCGATCCTGGTTCTTTTTCTGCTTCTGTATCTGGCCGGCTGCGCGGCCCGCGGCGACATCACTCGCCCGATCCCGGCCACGTTCGTGGCCGCCCCGCAGCCGGCCCATCGACTGGTCGTGATGTTGCCCGGGCGCGGTGACAGCCTGCGCTCGCTGACCGCTATCGGTATGGCCCGCTTCATCCAGCGAACCTGGCCGGACGCCGACGTGATACTGACCGGCCTGACGGTGCCATTTTATCGCCAGGGTTGCGCGGTTCAGCGCCTGCACGACGAGGTGATCGAACCCGCGCGGCGACCAACGTACCAGCAGGTGTGGCTCGCCGGCATATCGCTGGGCGGCACGGGCGCATTGATGTACGACGAGCGCTATCCCGACCAGATCGATGGACTGCTCGTGCTGTCGCCGTATCTGGGGGATGCCGCCATCCATCGCGAAATCCGCCAGGCGGGCGGTCTCGCCAACTGGCA
>DATCWU010000456.1:0-2305 GCA_036566165.1 Rhodanobacter sp.
CTTTCATGTCAATGAGGCGCTGAAACGCGCACGCGAGCTTGGCCAGCAGCCGGGGTATTTTGCGCCGGGTCAGTTTGAGTCAGAGTGGAACGTGGAGGAAAACCGCCTGGTGTTCGGACCGGAGATCCTGTCGCAGTTGCCGGCCGGCCAGTTGCCTGATGCGTTGGTGCTGGGGGTCGGCACGGGCGGCACACTGATCGGTACCGGCCAGGCATTTCGCGCAGTCAATCCAAACGTGCGCTTGTTTGCGATGGAGCCGTCGGAGTCATGCACGATCCTGTGCGGCGAAATTGCGATGCACAACATCGAAGGCATTTCCGACGGCTTTGTACCGGGCATCTTCCAGCGGCATTCCGCGTTGATCAACGAGGTGTTGAGCGTATCCAGCACCGACGCAGTTGGCGAAATGAAGCGCTTGGCGCGCACTTACGGCTTGTTCTGCGGGCCAAGCTCCGGTGCGCATCTGATCGCAGCCAAGCGCATTCGCGAGAACTTCCCCGAGCTGAAGACGGTAGTCACTGCATTCTGCGATGAGGGCGAAAAGTATCTGCATGAATACTTCATGCACCCCGATGTCGTCGAGGTGGGCGCCAAACATTTCCGCTGAGACTGATCCGGGCCGGATCCGATTCGTTGCCGGGCGCGGATGATCAATGCCACAGAACAGCTATAGCGGCGCGCAGTGCCGCTCCAGCCACGCCAGATCCACGCCTTCCAGTAGCGGACTGAGCGCGGCGCGTACCAGTGCGTGATAGTCGTCCAGCCATGCACGATCGTCCGGGCTGAGCAGCCCGGGCTCCAGCGTGCGCCGGTCGAACGGACACAGCGTCAGGGTTTCGAAGGCGAGAAACTCGCCAAACTCGGTGTTCTCGGCGGCCGCTACGACCGCCAGGTTTTCGTGCCGAATACCGTGGCGCCCCGGTTTGTATACGCCCGGTTCAATCGATGTGATCATGCCGGTTCGCAAAGGTACCAGCGCGCCGCCGGGTAGCGGCGGGCGGATCCCGTGCGGACCCTCGTGCACGTTGAGGAAATAGCCCACGCCGTGGCCGGTGCCATGACCGTAGTCCAGACCGCAGGCCCATAGCGGTGCGCGCGCCAGTGCATCCAGTTGCGGGCCGCTTGCCCCCTGCGGAAAGCGCGCGCGCGACAACGCAATCATGCCCTTGAGTACCAGCGTGCAATCACGCCGCTGCTCGGGCGTCGTTTCCCCCAGCGCGAGCACGCGCGTGATATCGGTGGTGCCGCCCAGGTATTGACCACCCGAGTCGATCAGCAGCAAGCCGCGCGCCTGCAACGTGTGATGGTGTGCGGGTGTGGCCCGGTAATGCGGCAGTGCGGCGTTGGCCTGATAGCCGGCGATGGTGGCAAAACTCTCGCCGACCCAGCCGGGTTGCGCCGAGCGCTCCTCGTGCAGCAATGTATCGACGTCCACTTCGGTGGTGATTACCCCGGCCGCCAGGCGCTGTTCCAGACGACGGAACGCGCGCACCAGCGCGACGCCGTCGCGACGCATTACATCGCGGACGTGCTCGAGCTCTGCGGTGCTTTTCACGGCCTTGAAGGCGGTACTGGGGTTGGCTGCGTCGATGCGCTTGACGCCCGGCGGGATCGCTGCCGCGATGGCGCTGGCCACGTGGGCGCCATCCAGCAGGAGTGTTTCGCCTGGCGACAACGCAGACAGCGCTGCAGTGATGGCTGTGTACTGCGCGACGTCCACGCCGTCGATGGCCAACGCGGCAACCAGCGCGTCGCCGAGTTTGCCGTAGTCGACAAACAACGTTGCGTGCTGGTCGGCGCCGACCAGCAGGTGCGCAAGGAATACGGGATTGCATTCCACATCGCTGCCGCGCAGGTTCAGCAGCCACGCAATATCGTCCAGGCTCGACAGCAGATGCTGTCCGGCGCCATGGTTGCGCATGGCGCGGCGTAGCCGGGCAAGCTTGTCCGCGCGCGAGGCGTCGACATAGGTCGGGGCGTGGGCGATCACGGGCGCTTGCGGCAGCGGCGGTCGATCCGTCCAGACCATGCCAGGCAGGTCCAGATCAATGCGCAACGTGGCACCGCATTCGTCCAGGCCCTGTTGCAGGCGTTGCTGCGTGACCACGGACAGACTGTCTCCGGCCACGGCCAGCGTGTCACCAGCGTGCAGGTGTTGTTGCAGCCACGCCAGGTGCTCGGGCGCGTGTGGTACGCGCAGTTTCATCAGGGCGATACCGCTGTCGGCCAGTTGCCGTTCGGCCTGGGAGAAATAACGCGAGTCAGTCCACAAGCCAGCTTCGGTCGGGGTGACCACGAGCGTCCC
>DATCWU010000460.1:0-8114 GCA_036566165.1 Rhodanobacter sp.
TGCCAGTGGCGCGGGCGTACACGAACAGCACGTCACCCTTGACGACTTTCCCCGCCAGTTCGGGCGCCAGTGCCACCTCGACGTGCAGGGTGGCCGCCGCCGGGGATGCGTCCGTGGCGGCGGTGGAAGCCGGTGCCGGGGCGTCGCCGGCGCGTGCGCCAGCCACGGCGATTTGTTCGGCAACCGCCTTGGCAACCGCAGAGCCGGGTTCCAGTTGCGGTAACAGCAGACGCCAGGTGGCTTGGGCGTCGCGATAGCGCGCGTGTTGAAAGTCGCTGATGCCGAGCATCCACAAGCCACGTTGACTGTCCGGTTGCAGTTGCACCGCGCGCTTGAGCAATTCCAGCGCGCGCCCCTCAATCATGTGGTCGGCGCGCAGCATGGAATCGGCCTCGGCCCAGCCCACCATGGCGTCAGCGTTGTTCGGCGCCAGTTTGAGCGCATGGTCGAAGGCGTCGCGGGCGTCGTTCGGCTTGCGCAGCATGCTGCTGGTTTGCGCCAACATCATCCACCCGGCGAGATCGTCCGGCTGTTGGGTCAGGTGTGTGCGCAACTGCAGTACGGCTTGTTCAATGTCCATTGGCGGCACCGACTGCGCCGTGGTGCCGTTGAGCGCCGCCGGGGTACCCACCAGCAGATACACGCTGGCAGTGGCAAGCGGCAGCAGCAACGCCAGCGTGAGTGCCACTGCAAACGTGCTGCGTGGGCGACCCGCGCGTCGGCCCGCGCGAAGCAACGGCAGCAACACAATAACCATCGCCGCAGCGATCATCGCCGCAGCGATCAGGTAAAACGCGATTTTCACCAATCGTCCCCGTTGTCAGGTGGTACTTCAATGCCGGCTGCGTCGCGTCGACGCTTGCGCACGGCGACCAGCACCACGCCAGCGCCAGCCAGCAGGATCAGCGCGGGCCCAAACCACAACAACCAGGTGCCCGGCTGGAGCGGTGGGTCATACAGCACGAAGTTGGAGTAGCGCGCCACCAGATACTGTTTGATTTGCGCGTCGCTCTGGCCCTGTTGCATCAACTTGAACACTTCCAGGCGCAGATCGCGTGCCAGTTCGGCGTTGGAGTCGGCAAGGTTTTCGTTCTGGCAGACCAGGCAGCGCAGCTGTCGGGTAAGGTGCTGGAACCGCACCTCTTGCGCGTGATTCTGGAAGGGCAGCGGGTCGATCGCCTGGGCGTGGACCGTGTCGGCAAAAGCCAGCACGGCGACCAGTACGACGTACAGCAACGCACGCCACAAGTGGTCTGCCGCGTGCAGACGCGATGGCGCGGCGCATGCCATGCCGGCGCTGACACCGTCGCGGCTGCAGACACTCCCCCGGATCATGCATGATGGCGCGACGGTCATGGCTGTGCTTCGTGCGCAAGCGCAGCTATGGCCGGTTTCAGCTCGCGGGCGATGATCTGCGGGGTGAACGGACCAATGTGCTTGTAGCGAATGATGCCTTGCGCATCGACCAGGAAACTCTCGGGTGCGCCATACACGCCAAAGTCAATCGCAGTGCGCCCGGGGCGATCGACGATCACCATGGTGTACGGGTTGCCATGCGCATCCAGCCAGCCCTTGGCGTCTTCCGGCGCGTCCTTGTAGTTGTAGCCGATCAGCGGAATGCCGAGCTGCTTGCCTTCGGCCATCAGCGTCGGGTGTTCTTCCCCGCACGCCACACACCAGCTGGCAAACACGTTGAGCAGATACGGCTTGCCGAGCAGGCTGGCCTTGCTGATCGTGCGCGTTGGATCATCCAGGGTGGGCAGCACGAATGCCGGCGCCGGCAGGTTGATCAGCGGCGAGGGCACTTCGTTGGGATCGTGCTGCGTGTTCCACCAGATGCCGAAGCCAAACAACGCCACCAGCAGCAGGAACCCGAAAAATGGCAGCAACCGACTCATGCGGTGGTTTCCTGCACGCGTGGAGTGTCCACCAACCCTGAGGTTGCCGGCACGTTGGCGGCGCTGCGTTTGAGGCGGAAGCGTTTGTCCGCGGCACAGGTGAAGCCACCAAGCATCATCAGCAGGCCACCGCCCCAGATCCAGCGGATGAACGGTTTGTAGTACAGACGCAGCGACCATGCGCCCGCAATATTGGCCGCGTCCATCGGCTCGCCCAGCGCCACATACAGGTCGCGCATGACGCCGGGTTTCACCGCGGCCTCGGTTTGCACCTCGCCGCGCAGATAAGTGCGTTTTTGCGGGTGCATCACGGCGATGGTTTTACCATTGCGGGTCACCGTGACCACGCCCTGGTCCGCGCTCCAGTTTGGACCGGTGATGCGGTGTGTGCCGTCGAAGTGGAAGTCGTAGCCGGCGATGTGTTGGGTCTCACCCGGCGCCATGCGCACATCGGTGGTCGCGCTGAGGGCTTCGGACAACAACACGCCGGCAATGAAAATACCGACACCCAGGTGTGCCAGCAGCATACCGGCCATCTCTGCCGGGTAGCGCCGCCCGCGCGGATGCTCGCGCCAGCGTTTGTAGGCGTACAACGCGACCCCGACGACCAGCCAGACCGCGGCTGCCGTGCCCAGCATGGCCTTGAACTGGCCCTCGACGAAGAACGCCGCGATGATCGCGCAGGCCACCGCGGCAATACCCACCCGCAACAAGATGCTTTTCACCACCGCCGGTTCGCCCTGGCCCCAGCGCAGGAACGGGCCGAATGGCATCAGCAATACCGCTGGCGCCATCAGCAGCGGGAACAGCAAGCCGAAGTAAGGCGGTCCGACCGAGACGCGTCCCAACGCCAGGGCATCGCCAATCAACGGGAACAGCGTGCCCAGCAACACCATCGCGGCGGCCACCACAAACATCAGGTTGCCGATCAGCAAGGCGGTTTCACGCGACAGCACCTTGAACGGCTTGCCATGGGCGACCTTCGGGGCGCGCAATGCGTACAGCAGCAGCGAGCCACCAATCACGATGCTCAGGAAGATCAGGATGAACACGCCGCGGCGTGGGTCCGAAGCAAATGCGTGAACCGAAGTGAGTACGCCCGAGCGCACCAGAAACGTGCCCAGCAGGCTCAGCGAAAACGTGAAGATCGACAGCAGAATCGTCCAGGCCCGCAGGCTGCCGCGTTTCTCGGTCACGGCCTGGGCGTGGATCAGTGCGAGCCCGACCAGCCACGGCATGAAGCTGGCGTTCTCCACTGGATCCCAGAACCACCAGCCACCCCAGCCCAGCACGCCGTAGGCCCACCAACTGCCGGCAACGATGCCCAGGGTAAGGAATCCCCAGGCGATATTGGTCCACGGTCGTGCCCAACGCACCCAAGCCTGTTCCAGTTCGCCGCCAAGCAGGGCCGCAATGGAAAACGCGAACGCTACCGAGAAGCCGACGTAACCCATGTACAGCATCGGCGGATGGGTGGTCATGCCCGGATCCTGCAGCACCGGATTCAGGTCGGCACCGTCGCCCGGCATTGGCAATAGCCGTCCAAACGGGTCGGAGGTGAAGATGGTGAAGGTGAGGAAGCCGACCGCGATGAGCCCCATCACCGCCAGCACGCGCGCGGCAAATACCTCGGGCAACTTCTGGCTGAACATGGCCAGTGCCACGGTCCAGAGGTTGAGGATCAGGATCCACAGCAGCAGCGAGCCTTCATGCGCGCCCCACACCGCAGCGAAGCGGTAGTACCACGGCAGGGCAAGGTTGGAATTGGTCGCGACGTACTGCACCGAGAAGTCAAAACTGATGAAGGCCCACGCCAGGATGCCGAACGCCATAGCGACAAACACCGCCTGGCCAGCGGCAGCCGGGCGCGCCACGGCCATCAACGCGTGGTTGCCGCGCCACGCGCCAATGAGCGGCAGGATGCTCTGCGTCAGCGCCAGCAGCAGGGCGAGAATCAGCGCGAGTTGGCCAAGTTCCGGCGTCATGCTGCGAGACCGGCGGTGGCGAACCACGAACAGGGAGCGGCAAACAGTAAGGTGATCATGATCGGCATGGCTTCAGACGGTGGATGCAAGGGGCATGGTGGCGTCACGGCTTTACGTTCCCTTTTCTCCGGCCCCCGTTTCTTCGATCTGCTTTTCCGCGTGGGCTTTCGCCATGGCGTCCTTGAGCTCCTTGGGCATATACGTTTCGTCATGCTTGGCCAGTACTTCGGTGGCGACGAAATGTGCGTTGTCCATGTGTCCGGTGGCGATCACCGACTGGTTGTCGCGAAACAGGTCGGGGAGGATACCGGTGTATTCCACCGGCATGCTGCCGCCGGCATCCACCACGGTGAACGTGGTTTTCAGGGAAGTGTCGCTGCGCTGTATCGAGCCGGCCTTGACCATGCCGCCGAGACGGAACGTCTTGTAATCTGCTGCCTGGCCGGATTGCACCTGGCTCGGCGTCAGCAGGTAATTCATGTTTTGTTGCAGCGCGTATACGCCCAGACCGGCGGCCACCGCAGCGGCCACGGCGACCATGGCAACGATGATGAGCCGACGTTGGCGAGTGCGATTCATGCTGACCTCGGAGGCGGTGCGGAAGGATGGGGCGCACTGCCGGGAATGGTAGCGCCCTTGCGCGCGTGGCGTGCCGCCTGCCGCGCCAGTTGCGCGCGCAAGTCACGCAACACCTGGCGGCGGCGCACGGTGGGCGCGAGGCTGTCGGCGATCAGCACGGCGAGAAACACCGCGTATGCTGGCCACACGTAGGCCGCATAGCCGCCCATCGCGAGGAAATCGTGCAGGCCGGTGAAGTTCATGGTGCGGCCTCGCGCGCAGCCAATGTGCGCACCCAGTCCTTGCTGCCTTCCAGTGCCAGCAAGTCGGTGCGCGCGCGCCGGCACAGACTGGCGATGTAATACAACTTGGTGGCCAGCGTCAGCACCAGTAGTGGCCACAGCATGTCGGCGGCGATCTTCGAAGCGCCAAACACGTTGATCGTGCTGCCCTGGTGCAGCGTGTTCCACCAGTTCACCGAGAAGTGCACGATCGGCACGTTGATGATGCCGATGATGGCCAGGAACCCGGCGGCGCGGGCGCCCTGACGACGGTCCTCAAACGCGTGGTACAGGCCGATCACGCCGAGGTACAGGAACAGCAGCACCAGCTCGGAAGTGAGTCGTGCATCCCACGTCCACCACGTGCCCCACATCGGCTTGCCCCACAGCGAGCCGGTCACCAGCGTGATGAACGTGAACGCCGCGCCGATCGGCGCCGACTGCATGGCCACCACTTCGGCCAGCTTGATCCGCCACACCAGCGCCACGAACGAGGCCACGCCCATCACGGCGTAAATGAACATGCTCATCCACGCGCTGGGCACATGGATGAAGATGATGCGGTACGCGTCACTTTGCTGGTAATCCGGCGGCGCCAGCACCAGCGCGCCATAGAGGCCGATGATGCCGGTCAACAGCGCCAGCCCCATGGCCCACGGCCAGACCGCGCCGGCAAAGCGATAGAACGTTGGCGGTGAGCTCAACCGGTGCAACCAGAGGGGAATCCAGTGGGTCATGGTCCTCAAGCGTCCAGGGCGATACGAAGCGCGGCGGCGCATGCCAGTGGCGCAAGTACGACGGCCAGCACCAGGGCGGCAGCGAGCCAGGCGATCGGCGCGAGCCACGGTAGTCCTTGTTGGGCGGCCGCCACGGCGCCAGCGGCAAAGATCACCGCCGGCATGCACAACGGCAGCAACATCAACGCCAGCAGCATACCAGAGCGCCGTGTGCCGGCCGTCAGTGCCACCAGCACCGCGCCCAGCAGGCTGAGCAGCGGAGTGGCCAGCAGCAGTGCCAGCAACAACACCGGGATGACCGCGTTGGGCAGGTGCAGCATGGCCGCGAGCAATGGGGCGATGACGATCAGTGGCAATGCGGTGGTGAGCCAATGCGCGAGAATCTTCATGCCCAGCAGCAGTGCCAGTGGTTGTGGCGACAGCACCAGTTGCTCCAATGATCCGTCCTCAATATCGCTGGAAAACATGGCATCCAGCGTCAACAACATCGCCAGCAATACCGTCACCAGCACGATGCCGCCGGCAATGCGCTGCAGCAGCGTGTCTTCCGGGCCAAGCGCGAACGGAAACAACATGGTCACGATCAGCGCGTACAGCACCGGCATGGCGATGTCGCCGCGCCGCCGCCACGCGAGCGTGAGATCGCGCCACAACATGGCCTTGCACGCATGGATAAGACGCGGGTGATGCATTTCAGTTCCCCACCGGTCGCGTGCATCGTGCGCTTGCATGATCGGGATCAATCCGGTCCGGGGCGCCCCTGGTCGCGCCGCGCGTTGAGCATGGAAGGGCATGCGTCAAACGGTACTGGGGCAAACGCGCGGGGGCGCGTGGCGACGAGTCAGCCATGCAGATGAATCCGTTGTGGTGGATTACCCGCGAAGTTCACGGTGGCGTGGCTGCTGACCAGCGCAGCGCCACCGGCGCCGATGTGCCACTGCAGGACATGGTTGACCAGCTCGGTGCCGGCGCGATCGAGGTTTGCGTAAGGTTCATCGAGCAGCCACAGCGTGGCCGGCAACAGCAGCAATCGGGCCAGTGCGGCGCGTTTCTTCTGCCCGGCGGACAGGCGTCGGGTCGGTTCGTCTTCATATCCGCTCAGGCCAACCTCGGCCAGTGCGCTGACCGCGTTGGTCCCGGCGCGCTGGCCGTGCAGCCCGGTGGCGATGCGCAGGTTTTCGCGTGGGCTGAGGTCGGCTTTCAGCCCGAGTTGGTGGCCAAGGAACAGAAAATCATCAACGCAGTGGTCACGTTGCAGTGGCTCGCCACGCCAGCGCAGCTCGCCTGCACCGAGGTGCAGCAGACCGGCCAGCACGCGCAACAGCGTGGTCTTGCCGCTGCCGTTGGCACCCTCGACCAGCGTCAGTTCACCGACGTGCAGTTGGAAGTCCAGTGGCGCGAACACGGCTTCATCCTGGCGCAGGAAGCTCACGGCCCGCGCTTCGAGCAAGGGCACAGTGGATTTGGCGACGGTCATTGTCTTGATTGTCCGCAATGGGAGTGGGACTTGTCCATGTGACACGCTGCCGCTGGCCTACGCCTGCAGCCAACGCAAGCGGGCCAGATGATGCCCACGCCCGCAGACGTAAGCGTTTTGCTCGTGCGCCGTGCACAGTACGTCCAGCACGTCGCGATCGAGGCCCAGCACGAACAGACTGGGTTCGTACCAGCCGTGTGTGCCAATACCGACCCCGGGGTACAACGCCGCCAGCCCGGCACTGGCGCGGACCGTTGCCAGCAGTTGTTGTTGCGCGGCGGTGTTGACGGCGTCGGCGCGTTGCATTGAGCGCGGATTCCACGCGCTGATGAAGCCCCACGGATGTTCGCCGACCAGTGTTTGCAGCATCTCCGGTAGTGGTGCGTCGATGTGAATGGGTGACCATTGCGCCGCATCCACACACACCAGATAGGTGCTCGCCCGGTACTCCGCCAACAACGCCTCATCCATGACGCAGTGGCGGCAGCGGCGGCAGACTGGCGCGCAAGGCTGCGACTGCAGCGTCCGCATCGATGTCGGCAACACGGGTGGTGTCGCGCAACAGTTTTTGCATCAGCGCATCCTGCGCGCGCCCACGTTCCAGGGCGTAGGCGTAAGGCAAGTGGGTGAAACTGACCAGCCGGTAGCGCGACATGTAATGTTGTGGTGCGCGTGCGGTGAACAGCGCCCCAAGTTCGCGCTTGGCCAGGTAGTGCGGGTCGGCAACCGAGTCGCGCATCTCGATGTAGTTTTCCAGTGCCATCGCGGCGATCGCGTTGGTGTCGGGTTGGCGCACGCGCTGGAACTCGGCAAACACGCCGGCACGATCGCGGGGCTCGGCGGCCAGCAGATCGCACAACACGGTGGTGTCCTCGAAGCCGCAATTCATGCCTTGGCCGTGGAACGGCACGATGGCGTGCGCGGCATCGCCTATGAGCAACGCGTTGGCGCCGAGGTACCAGCGATCCAGGTACAGCGTCGACAGTACGCCCACCGGATGCTCCGCAAAGTCGGCGGCGAACTGCGGGATCAGCGGCAGCAGATCAGGAAATTGCTCGCGGAAAAAGGCCGCGCCGGCAGCGGCGTCCGGCACACTTGCAAAGCTTGGCGCGGTGCCTTGTGCGGGCAGGAACAAGGTGACGGTAAAACTGCCTTCGATGTTGGGCAGGGCAATGCAC
>DATCWU010000462.1:0-1539 GCA_036566165.1 Rhodanobacter sp.
GCTGCTGCCGCTGCCATGCGTGAAGATGACCAGGCCGTGAGCTCCCTGCGGCACCTGCAAGTTGCCATCAAGCAGCAGGCCGTCAGCGGGAATCCGGACATCCTCGGAGAGCGCAGGCACGGGCGATCCGGAGGGGGAACGCATCAGCAGGTGCACCACTTCGCTGTCATCGACCGCCGGAAATTGCATATAGAACTGCCCGACCGCACGGAAGTGTCCGGGCGCGGACAGATAGACAAGATCGTCCGCCACGTCCGTCACCGATACCAGACCACGCGGCGACGCCACAGGAATGGCGCAAACCAACCGCGCTGGCTTGCGCGCACGCACAGCCAATAGCGCCGCCCGCATCGTGGCCCCCGTTGCCAATCCGTCGTCAACGACGACCACAGTGCGTCCGGCCGGATCGATCGACGGACGACCAAGCCCGTAGCCCTGTCTTCGAGCCCGGATGATGGCCAGCTGTTCGGCCGCCTCATGCTTGATGTAGTGGTCATCGGCACCGGCAAGACGTGCATCATCCGACTGCTGGATCGTCCCGGCTTCATCGACGGCACCGATCGCATACTCCGGGTTGCCAGGCGCACCGATTTTCCGCACCAGCACGATATCCAGCTCGCCGTCCAGACGATCGGCAACGATCCTGCCGATCGGTAAGCCACCGCGCGGGATGGCCAGTATCAGCGGATGCTGACCGCGCAGCGAGGACAGCGCCTCCGCCAATTGCTGTCCGGCATCGGTGCGGTCACGAAAGCCGTCGGTTTGCCACTGCGCCATGGTCATCGGCCTCTGGGCCACACGGTCGACACTGACGGCCCATGTTCACGGTGCCGCCGGTGAGCCGGCGAAGTCGACCACCAGCGTCACGCGGCGATTCGGCTCGGCGCCATCGCCCCATTTGCCCTTGAGGACCTGACGGTTTTCCGCCTTGCCGTAGCTGACCGTGCGGACATTGTCGGCAGCCAGTCCGCCGTTCTTCACCAGGTAATCGCGCACTGCCTCGGCACGCGCATGCCCGAGTCGAAGGTTGTAGCTCTTGCCACCTGCGGCGTCGGCGAAACCCTCCACCGTCACCATTGCCTGCGGGTAATGCGCCGAGACGATTTTGGCGAAATCATCCAGCAGCGGCTTGTCCTCTTCGCGCACGGTCGCGTCGTTGAACGCAAAGTGCGAAATGGCGTCGACACGGACACGCCCACCCATCTGGGCGATCTTGGCATCATAGGCAGCGAAGCGCTGCTGCATTTGCTGCGTAAGATCGTCGATCTCCTGCTGCTGTTTCTGATCGTTGGCACGAAGCTCGCTGACCGCCGAATCGAAATCGGCCTTTTTCACATAGCCAGTGCAGCCGCCCAGGGCGATGAGTGCCACGCCAAGCGCGGCATAAGCAAAACGACGATAGGAATACATGGTTGGTTTCTCCTTGGTGAATGCGTGCGGCGACGCATAGTCAGCAAATCGATACCCTGCCCCTTCCGCGATTTATCAAGCTACGCAGGAGGTGGCGAGACGTATTGATTTAGATCACCTAAGCCGCAC
>DATCWU010000466.1:0-3664 GCA_036566165.1 Rhodanobacter sp.
CACCGCCAACGGTATTCAGTATCGAACCATTGTTTGCGGGCTGGTTGCCGCCGGTATATTGGTAACTGTAGATGGCGCCGTTGGATGCCTTCACGTCGGTCCAGCCTGTTTCCTTACTGGCGCTGTCACGGATATTCAGCATTGCACTGGTCGGATTGTTTTTGCCTGGCATCGTCGTTGCTCCCGTTTCAGGATGGGCCGCTCCGGGCCTGAACGATGGGCGCGTGGTCCACCGGTCCAATAGCTGGAAGGTTGGTAATGCTGTCTGGCGTCGCGGTCATTTCGAGGCAACCGCCGGCGGCACGGTCGGCATCTCCTGCCACGGATACAGGGGCACGTATCCGCTCTGGCTCAACTTTGTCAGGTAGGGCGCCGCGGCGGCGTCGCGGTGCTGCGCCAGTAACACGCGAACCAGCAGGTCGAGGCGATCGAACGCCGGCGGATCATCACCGTCGCGCAGCACGCGTTCGGCCGCAGACCACGCCGCCTGGGCGGCCGCAAGGTCACCGCGCCGCGCCGCGACGTTGCCTTGTAGCAGTTTCAACTCGGCTGGCAGTAACTGATGGGCATCCGTGTTCTGTTGGTTTGTCAGGGCCGGCGTCAGCTTGGCATCCGCCTGCGCCAGCAAGGCGGTGGCTACGTTGAGCGCGCCGCGCCGCCACGCCAGCTCGCCCAGCAATACCGTGGATTTTGTCAGCCAGTGCAGGGCAAAGCTGGACTTGGGCTCGGCGGTATGCGCAGCGGCGAGTACGCGCTCCGCCTCACGGGCTTCGGTGACGGCCCGTGCGGGCGTCACCAGCGAGTCCAGGCGCGCCTGCCACCAGTAAGCCTTGCCCAGTTGCAGTTGCCAGGCCTGATTGGTGGGATCCTGTTTGACCAGCTCCCTGGCCAGGGCGGCCGCTTCCCGCGCGCCGCGGCGCGCGTCGGCAACGGCGCCGGTGGCGGCCTGGGCCTCGGTCAGGAACAAGCGCGCATTTGGCCATTCCGACTTCCACTGGGCATTGTCTGGTTCTGCCGTGCGATTGGCGGAGATGTCTTGCACCTGTTCCGCGAAGCGGGCTTGCGCCTCCGCCAGCCGGCCATCGCGCATGGCCAGCGTGCCAAGGAAGGAGGCAATGTTGGCCGCTTCGTCGCGCAAGCCGGTATCGTGCGGGTGCGCGTGCGTCCAGCCTTGATAGAGGGCGTACGCGGTCCGGAAAACGCGCTCCGCTGGCTGGTCGCGGCCCCGGGCCAGATCGAGCGTGCCAAGGTTCACCTCGCCGTAGGCAACCTCGCGCTGCCACGCGAAATTGGTGCGGTCCATGGCTGCCAGCCGTAGCGCGCTGTCGCGATAACGGCCCAGCCAGGTTCCGGCATCGTCCAGCCGACCCTGACGCCAGAACACGAAGCCGATCCAGTACTCGGCCTGGGCCAGATCGAACAACCTCTGCCCATTCTCCGGCTGGCGCCGGTACAACTCGCTGCTGCGGGTATGGGCGTCGCGGAAGGCCACCATGGCCTTGTCGGCGTGACCCTGGTCCAGCCGCACCTGGCCGATGCCCGTCAACAGCCGCGCCTGTTCCTCCAGCGCGTGTTCGTCCAGATCACGCGGCTGCAACGAGTCGAAGTAGGTGGTGGCCTTGTCGTCGACCGCGACCAGCAGGTCGAGTCGACCGACGGTCGCCAATTTGTTGCGCAGGTCACCAAGCATGAAACCGAGGATGTCTTCGGCCTGGACTTGCCGGCGCTGGGCGTCGTGGCGTGCGATCAGTGCGAACACGGCCAGGGTGAGGGTCGCTGCCATCACCACCAGTGCGAGTGCAGTGACGACAGCCATGCGTCTCACCTTGCGGTGCTGCTCGCGTTGCTTGAGCACGTCAAAGCCGACATCCAGCAGGCCGGCGATGATCTTCAACTTGGCGTTTGCCTTGCCGTCCTTGCCAGGCCGCACATCGGCGGCAATCGGTTCGGTACTTTCGGTGGCAGGCTGGCCCCGCGCATCCAGCGTGTAGTCGAGCGCCGGGCAAAAACACTCTTCCGCTTCGCTACCGGGCTGGTTGCCCGCATTCGGCTCACCGTCCACGATCAGGCAGAAGATGCGCTCGGCGCGGCCGAGGCGTTTGAACGCCAGCACTTCTTCATTGACCCACCGCGATTGCGCCGAGTGCGGCGAGCAGATCACGATCAGCGCCTCGGACTCGGCCAGTGCCGCGTTGACCTTGTGGCCAAGGTCGTGCGCGCTCGCCAGTTCATCGCGGTCGCGGAAGATCGGATTCAACCGACGCGGGATCACCCCTGCCGCGGTTTCCGTGCCGACCAGCCGCGACGGCACCCGATACGTTTCCAGCGCCTGGTGCAACCACTCCGCCCACGCCTTGTCGGCATGGCTGTAACTGATGAAGGCGCGGTAGGCGAGCGCACGCTTGGCCGTTGGGTTCGACATAGGACATACCATCCCCGGACACATGCCGTTCCGGGAGACCGTGTCGGCGCTGGGGCCGGGATCCGACGGAATCAGACGAACACCGCGTGAGCCTGCTGCCAAGTATGAACGCGACCCGAATATTGTCGGCCTGTTCATGTGAAGCATTCGTCGGCTGCCCGTCGGGCTGGCCGGTCATCGCCGGCTGGTTTGGCGCGATGGGGCCCATCACGGAGTCAAGTCCTTGACCGGCCATGGCCAGTAATCGGGTTGAATGCGAGTCGTCCGCACCATCGTGGCGCGTTCGTTGCTACGCTCGGTGCATCTGTCCGCTGACTGCCGTCCATGTCTGCTCGTTGTCGCTTCGCAGGGTTGTCAATACGCCGCCGCGCCACCACCGTGGCCGTGCCCGAGTGCGGCAATGAGCCGTAATGCCCCTCGGCGGTTTGCCGACAACCTGCGCATTGAGCGCGATAACGCGGCCCTCTATACGCGACTCGCCGCACTGGCCGGTGATGCGCGATCGAGTCACGTCTATCGCCGCATTGCTGCCGGTGAACGTGCCAATGCGCGGTTCTGGGAGGCCCGTCTGCGTGAATTGGGCGTGCCCATACCGCCGCCGCAGATTGGTTTGCGCATACGCGCCCTGAGCTGGTTCGCGCGGCGCTTCGGCACTGAATTCGTGATGCCGACGGTGGTGCGCCTGGTGCACGCCGATCACGCTGCCACCCCGGTGGATCGCAGCGGGCATCGGGACCACTTTGTTGCCGCGCGCACCGGACCGGCGCCGCATCATCGACATCGCACCCAGCGCGGCAACACGTTGCGCGCGGCGGTGCTTGGCGCCAATGACGGGCTGGTGTCCAACGTCAGCCTGGTGATGGGCATGGCCGGTGCCGCTACCGGCGATCGTGCGGTGCTGCTGGCCGGACTGGCGGGGTTGGTTGCCGGTGCGTGCTCGATGGCGATGGGCGAATGGCTGTCGGTGAACAGTTCGCGCGAGTTTTATCAGGCGCGAATTACCGAACGCGCCGAGCGCCTCGCCGTGGCGCCAGAGGACGGCCTGCGCCACATCGCCGGGTTTTATCGCGACAAGGGGTTCCAGCCGGCCGAGGCCGAACATCTGGCCGAGCACGTGGCCGAGGCACCGCGCGCGGCGCTGGACATGCTGGTGCGCGAAGATTTGGGCATCGATCCCGGCGAGCTGGGTGGTTCGGCGTATGGCGCCGCCGTGTCGTCGTTCTGCCTGTTTGCGTGTGGCGC
>DATCWU010000469.1:0-4394 GCA_036566165.1 Rhodanobacter sp.
GTACTCGTCGAAATCCTTCACCAGCAACTGCACCGGCGCACTTTTGTCCTTGCCGGCGGCGGTGATCGCCTCCTTCACGTTGTCGCTGGAGAACGCCTTGCCGTTGATCGCCACCACCTGCATGCCCGGCGACACACCCGCCTTGAACGCGGGGCCATCCCACAACACATCGCCAATGTCACCGGTCTTGTCCACGGTCAGGCCCAGCGAGTAGGTGAGATCGGTGAAGCCACGGCGCGACTCGGCTGCCTTCACGACAGCGGATGGTTTGTCGGTATAGACCAGCTTCCAGCCATGCGACGCAATGCCACCGATCAACGATGCATGGCCGTCCAGACGCTCGCGCAGGTATTTCGTCCAGTCGTGGGGCTGGATATCGTTGAGGGTCTTGACCACGTCCTCGAACGTGTAGGGGTTGACGTCCCACTCGCCATTGTCCATGCCGAAGAACGCCTTGCCGAAATCGTCGATGGAATGCTTGCCGCCCGACAACTCGCGCAGTTTGCCATCCACGTCCAGCCAGATCAGCGCGCCGGCCACGTAGTAGTCCTCGCTGGACTGGTAGTTGCGATATGGCAGCGGGCGGCGCCGGGCAATGACCGGATCGTTGGTGGTGTCCTGCACACTGCGCCAGCTGGCCAGGCCCGGACGGCCCTGGTCATACGTGGCGGCGGCGTAGGCCAGCACATCGCGCGTCTGTTGACCATTCCACAAACCGGAGCGCGCGGCCATCACGTAGCCCCAGAACTGGGTCTGGCCCTCGTACACCCACAGCAAGGTGTCGCTCATCGGCACATTGAAACTGGGGGTGGCCAGATCCGCACCGCGACGATACTTGCCGTTCCACGAGTGATTGAACTCATGCGGCAGCAGGTCGCGGCTCGAGACGTTCTTGTCCCACTCGGTGAAATACTCGGGACTCACGCCATTCTCGCTGGAGCGGTGATGCTCCAGTCCGATGCCACTCATCTTGTCGCTCAGCGAAAACAGAAAATCGTAGTGATCGTAGTGGTGCGCGCCGTACATCTTGTACATCTGCTGCACCAGGTTGCGATGCACCTGCAACTGCTCGGGGGTAATCTCCAGGTACTTCGGGTCATCGGCAACGATGTTCAGATGCACCGGTGTGCTCGCGCCCGGATTCAGATCCACACGCTTGAAATATTTGCCGGCATAGATCGGTGAATCGACCAGGTCGTCGTAGTCAATTGGCTTGTAGCTCACCGTGTTGCCATTGGTCGAGGTCACCTCCAGCGCAGTAGCCGCCTTCCAGCCGGCGGGATAGGTCACGCTGGTTTGCGCCTGGATGCGATTGGCGTTGTAACCAGCTGGATACAGTGACACGGCATTCCACTGCAGATTGAGCATTTCCGGCGTCATCACTACCCGGCCCTGGGATTTGTTCTGCGGCGTGAGGTACTGAAATTCCACATTTAGCGCCGTGGCGCCCGCCGGCACCTCCACATGGAATGCGTACACGTTCAACGGATCACGCTTCCAGGCGAGCGGCTGACCGTTCGCGCTGATCTTGAGGCCGGCCAGCTTGTCGATCGGCCCGGTTGGCGAGTGATTACCGGGCAACCATTGCGGATACAGCAGCGTCAACGGGCCGGGTTGCACCGGCACCACCTCGTGCACGCGAAAGATGCGCCGCGCCAGGTCGGTCGCGTCCACCTTGATCTGTAAAGTGCCCTGATAGGGCACATCCTGTGGCGGCGGTACCGCCGCCAGTGCGGCACCACTACCCAGACCGAACGCGAGAGCAAACAGAGCAGTGGACAGGCTGGTGATGTTCAACGCTTACTCCGCAGAATGACAAGGCCAAGACAGGCCGGGCAAGCGCCGGGAACGCGCCATGAAGGCCGGCCCGAAGCCACCAGACAAAGGAATGCAGGTAATGCAGATGGCCCAACTGCAGGGCGCGTACTGCGTTCGCCATGCTAGACCGCGACCACTGCGCAGAACCTCTGCCAAAGGTCATGGCGATGCCAACCCAGTCATCACTCCAGACCCTGCATGCTGGACTTGGCACCCATCTTGCTGCACCCGGGTATCCGACTCACCCATTCATCCCCCGTGCCCATCAAGACCGCCATGTACCTCCTGTTTGCCAATCGTCGCTCCGAGTCCGCCGAACAGCGGGCCCAACACGCACGCTACCTGGCAGCGCGCATGGCGCCAATGATTCGCGCGCTGCTGCTGATGGCGGTAGTGCTGTACCTGTTCGCGACGATCACGCGCACCATCCTCGGCATCGCGCCGACTGCGCTGGGCTGGCGACTGGCGCTGGCGGCGCCACTGGCCCTGATCGCCCTGGCCGCGCGCCGCACCCAGCGGCCGGTGCCACTCAGCCTGCTCGGCCTCGCCTGCCTGCTGCTGCTTGAAGTCGGCATCAGTCTCAACACCCTGGGCCTGGCACCCGGCCAACCGTGGGTCATGCCGGGGTTGCTGCTGCCGGTGGCGTCGTCGGTCATCTGGCCCGGGCGCTGGGACTTCATCGCGGCGATGACGCTGTGTGCGCTCGGCCCCGTGCCCATGCTGGTGCTGGGCCAGGTCGACACCATGCACGCCAGCCAGTACATGGTGTCCATGGCTGTTGCCATCGCGGTGTCGGCCGTACTGCGGGCCTTCATGGCGCGCACGCTGATCGAACAGTTCCACCTGGAGCAACGGCTGCGCGAGCAGGCCAATACCGACGGACTCACTGGTTTGTTGCAACGCAATCGATTTCTCGAGCTGGCACACGATGCGCTTGCCGCCGCATCCAGCAGGCAGCAAACGGCATCGATGCTGTACGTCGACGCCGATCACTTCAAGCAGATCAACGATGACTACGGTCACGCCGCCGGTGATGAGGTGCTGTTGGCGCTGGCCAGGGCGCTGCGTGCGCACAGTCGCCCAGCCGACCTGATCGGCCGTATCGGCGGCGAAGAATTCGCGCTATTGCTGCCAGGCATCGGCTTGCGGCAAGCCAGTGCCCGGGCCGAACAATTGCGTCTGGCCGCGCGCGAGATTCAGCGTCCAGACGGTCCGCTGACCGTCAGCATCGGCATCGCCGAATGCCGGCGCGAGGATTGTGCCGATGTCGATGCGTTGCTGGCACGGGCCGATCAGGCCATGCGTCAGGCCAAGACGAACGGACGCGACCGGGCAGTCAACGCCGGACCGGCACTCGCCCGCATTGGCAACCCCGAGTGACCGACTCGCCAGCGCGCCGCGGCAATGCCTAAAGCACGACTGTACCCGGGTGTCCGCGACCACCGCCGCTCGTCAGCGATCTGCCAATGCCAGCTTGCTGTGACGCATGCCGTACGCGAAATAAATCACGCAGCCGACCGCCATCCAGAGCATGAAGCGCTCATAGGTGATCCACGGCAGGCCGTAAATCAGCACCATGGAAAACACCATGCCCAGCGGGGCCGTGAACCAGACCCACGGCGTACGGAAGTTGCGCTGCAGGTCCGGGCGGCGCACGCGCAGCAGCATGATCGCCGCGCAGATAATGATGAACGCGCTGAGCGTGCCGATGTTGACCAACTCGGCCACTTCGCCGATTGGCAACAAGCCGGCGACCAGCGCCGTGAACAGGCCCAGGATGATCGTGGGCCGTGCCGGCGTGCCAAACCGTGGGCTGACTTTCGCAAACCATGCCGGCAGCAAACCATCGCGGCCCAGGGCAAACCAGATGCGCGCGGCGCCGAGCATGAAGGCAAACAGTACGCTGGTGACGCCAATCACCGCCGCCGCGGCAATGGTGACGCTGAGCCAGTGCAGCCCGATCAGCTCAAACGCGTCAGACACTGACGCCTCACCGCCAAGATTGCTGTAATGCGTGATGCCGGTGATCACCAGCGACACGGCGATATACAGCACCATCGCGATGCCCAGCGACAACAACACTGCGCGCGGCAGGTCACGTTGCGGATGCCTGGCTTCCTCGGCGGCCGTGGTCAGCGTGTCGTAGCCAAACACGGCAAAGAACACCACGCTGGCGCCGGTCAGTACCCCTGACCAACCAAAGTGGCCGATGCCCGTGCTGATGTCGACCACGCGCGCCGGAATGAATGGATGCCAGTTTGCCGTATCGACGTAAAACACGCCGACGCCGATCACCAGCAGCACGCCAATCACCTTGATCGCCACCACGGCCGTGTTGAAACGCGCGCCCCACTCGGTGCGCACGGTCAGCAGCACGGCCACGGCCACCGAAACTGCGGCGGCAATCACGTTGAAGCGATGCCCGTCGCTCGGCCCGGCAATCGCAGTCGTGCCGTGCAGGCCAAAGATCTGCTGCAGGTAATACTCCATCGTCTGTGCACTCATGCTTTGCTGCGCCCACTCCGGCAAATACACGCCCGCCGAGTGCATCAGTACCTGCACGTAGCCGGACCAGC
>DATCWU010000470.1:0-1012 GCA_036566165.1 Rhodanobacter sp.
CATTTGAAAAAGGCCATCGACAAGCGTGCGCGCGAGTTGCGCAACACACCCAAGACCGGCCGCACGCATCTGATGGACGCGATGCCGATCACGTTTGGCCAGGAGCTGTCGGGCTGGGCGGCGCAGGTGGGCACGGCGATCGAACGCATCGAGGACGCGCTGAAGCGCATGCACCGCTTGCCGCAAGGGGGCACCGCGGTCGGCACCGGCATCAACGCCGACCCAAAGTTTGGTCCGGCGATGGCGGCGCAGTTGAAGAAACTGACCGGCATCAAGTTCGAGTCCGCGGAAAACTATTTCGAAGGCATGGCCGCGCAGGATGCCGCGGTTGAATTGTCCAGCCAGCTGAAGACGCTGGCTGTTGGCCTGATGAAGATTGCCAACGACTTGCGCTGGATGAACTCTGGGCCGTTGGCCGGGTTGGGTGAAATCGCGTTGCCGGCATTGCAGCCGGGGTCGTCGATCATGCCGGGCAAGGTCAATCCGGTGATCCCCGAGGCGGTGGTGATGGTGGCCGCGCAAGTCATTGGCAACGATGCGTCGATCACCGTCGCCGGCCAGTCTGGCAATTTCCAGCTCAACGTGATGCTGCCGCTGATTGCCTACAACCTGCTGCAGTCCATCGAGATCCTGGGCAACGTTAGCGTGCTTCTGGCGGACAAGGCGATTGCCGGCTTCACGGTCAACAAGGACCGGGTCAACCAGGCCCTGGCGATGAACCCGATCCTGGTCACCGCGCTGAATCCGGTGATCGGTTATGAGAAGGGCGCGGCCACGGCAAAGAAAGCCTACAAGGAACATCGTCCGATCATGGATGTGGCGCTGGAAACCACCGGCCTGTCGAAAGCCGAGCTGAAGCAGCTGCTCGATCCGCTGGCTTTGACCCGCGGTGGCATCCACGGAAAATAGCCACCAGGGTGTAGGAGCCCGCTCGCGGGCGATGCCTTTGGGATCCCTACCCCCGACCCCAAGGCATCGCCCGCGAGCGGGCTCCTACACCCTGGTGGCTATT
>DATCWU010000483.1:0-8446 GCA_036566165.1 Rhodanobacter sp.
CCCTGTACCTCGACATGGACCGCCGCCGCCGGAAATGCCGCGGCAACCAGTGCTGTCAGGACCGCAGCGCGAAACCACCCCACTGGAACCGACATGTGACACCTCGCCAAGACTTCACGCATCGCCGCTTCCACGGCAACAACACCCCAACCATCGCACTCAAGCACGAGCGCATCGCGTGGTGCAACGCCCGCGCCCCATCATCCACGCGCGCCGCGTGCGACACAACGTGCAATACGGACTCGGGTGGAACGTCATGCCCCAGCCTTCAGATGCATCGTTGTGCCCATCCGTTCCCGTCCGATCTGCCGTCGCACATTCACACCACAAGCGGGCGGGCAGTGGCCGTCCTACCAAGGTGCGCGGGCACAGCCATGCCCGTTGCCCGCGTCTTGTTGACTTCCACCAACCCGGGAGCTTCGTAGGGGGCACTGCCCGCCGCTTTCCCGATCTGACCACCGTCCATCACGCACCGCAAGCGCGCGGCAGGTGCCTATTTCGCCGGGAGTGTCGAACGCAAACTGGGGCTGTCCAAATCCAGCGCACTCGACTGCAGCACCTGCGCTTGCGGGTGTGCCTGGCGAATGGCGTCACCGAACTGCGCAACGTCGCCCACGACCACCACCTTGCTGTGCTTCACGGCCAAGTGGGTGTGCGCATATTTCTCGATCTGCCTGGGTGTCACCCCCTGCACGCGCTGAACGTAATGGCCAATTTCACTCAGCTTGATGTCGTACACCGCAAGCCTGGCGATTTGTGTGGCCAGGCCGCTGGTGGTTTCCAGACTGCGCCCATAACTGCCAATCATGGTGGCCTTGCGTGCGGCGAGTTCCGGCGCGTCAACCCGCGTGGTGCCAAGGCGTTTGAATTCGCCCAGCAGCAACTCCACCACCTGCGCCGCCGACGGATTCTTGGTCTGCGCGGCAGCCTGCCACATGCCCGTGTTGCGCCGTAGCTGCAGGCCGCTGGTGGCGCCATACGACAAACCGCGCTTGATGCGGATTTCCTCGTTCAAGCGTGCCGAATACGAGCCGCCAAGTACCGCGTTGGCCACCGCCCCGGCGTAGTAATCCGCATCGCGGCGCGGCGGCGCGACGTGCGCAGCCATCACCCCGGCCTGTCCGGCACCGGGCTGATCGATCAACAGGACCGCCGACATGTTGCTGGCGGCAATTCCGGTGGGTGCTGCCGGCAGCGGCGTGGCGGGCCTGGGCCAATCACCAAAGCTGGCCTGCGCCAGTTGCTGCGCCTGGGCCGGTGTGATGTCGCCGGTGAGAATCAGGATCGCGTTATCCGGCCGATACAACGTCGCGTGCAGGCGTTGCACATCCGCGCGGCTGATGCGCGCGATGGAGGCCGGCGTACCCGTGCGCGAGTGGCCGTAAGCACCAGCACCAAACACGCTGCGGTTCATCGCCAGCGCCGCCAGCGCCGTGGGCCGACTCAACAGCAGCTGCAAATCATCGACAGCCTGCGTTTGCGCGCGCTGCAATTCCGGCGCAGTGAAATCCGGCTGGCGCACCACACTGGCCAGCAGACTCAACGCCTGCGGCAACATCGGCGTGGTGACCGTGATATCCACCGCGCTTTCATCCCAACCGGCGGCAGCGGTCAGCGAACCACCCAGCGTTTCCGCAGCAGACGCAATCTGTGGTGCGGTCTTGCCCGCAGCACCCTTGGTCAACAGATTCGCAGTGATATCGGCCAGGCCGGCAAGTTGCGGCGGGTCCATTTCGCCGCCGCTGCGCAGCACCAGTTGCGCGGTCACCAGCGGTAAGCCGGGGCGGCGGGCACTGATCACCTGCAGGCCGTTGGCCAAGGTCTGCGTGGACGGTGTCGGCAAATGCAACTCCGGCGCAGGCCCCGGCGCAGGCGGTTGGGTGGGGAAACTATCCGTCGTTGCCGTGGCGGGCGTTACCGCCGCGGTCGCCGTCAGCGTCGTACCGGCAGTGACAATCAAGGCCGCATAGATGGCCATACGCAAAACATGCACGCAGCGCAAGTTGATGACGTGATTCATTTCGCCGCTCCCTTGGCCGCTGTCGGTACCACTTTGGCCTGCGGCAAGTAATCGATGGTGACGCTGCGCGCCCCGGTCACGAACTTCTGCAGCACGCGATGCACGTCCTCCGCGGTGATTTTTTGCAACGCGACGAGATCGCTGTTGACGCGCTGCGGGTTGCCGCCAATCAGGGTGGCCTGCCCCAGCGCAAAGGCCAGGCCCTGGGCGGTTTGCCGCTGCTTCAGCTCGCTGGTCAGCAACTGTGTTTTCACTTTCGCCAGCTCCGCGGCGGGGATCGGCTGCGTGGCCAGCCAGATGATTTCCTGATGGAGCAACTTCTCCGCTTCGGCCGGCTGATGACCGCTGGCGAGAATGGCGTAGGCCGTAAACAGCCCCGGACCAACCCGTGGGTCAGCGTCGGCACCAGCTTGCTGGGCAACTTGATGGCGATACACCAGCGATTGGTACAAACGCGACGATTCGCCTTGCGCCAGCAACGCAGCAGCTACCTGCAGCGCGATCGTGTCGGCGCTGTCCGCGGCTGGGGGCAGCAGCCAGGTCATGGCCACCGCCGGCAGCGGCGCGGTCTCGCTGGTGATGGTGTAATGCAAGTCCTTCTTGCGCACCGGCTCCTTGGCGGTGATCTGCGGGATCGGCGTGGCGGGCTTGGGAATCCAGCCAAAGTATTGATTCACCCACGCGTCGAGCTGCTGCGGATTGAAATCGCCGGCGACGATCAAGGTGGCGTTGTCCGGCCGGTAGAACGTCTGGTGAAACGCAATCACGTCCGGCAGCGACGCCGCTTCCAGATCCTCGATGCTGCCAATGGTCGGGCGCCGGTACGGATGCACGGTGTACGACTTTGGATCGATTTCGTTGAACAGTTTGCCGTACGGATTGGCCAGCACGCTCTGGCGGTATTCCTCCTCCACCACTGCACGCTCGGACTTGAAATTCTTCTCGTCCACGGTGAGGCCGGACAGTCGTTCGGCTTCGGCCCACAGCAACGTGTTCAGGTAGTTGCTGGGCACCACCTCGAAATAGTTGGTGACGTCATCGCCCGTCGAGGCATTGTTGGCACCGCCGACATCCTCGGTCAGCCGGTCGAACTGCTCGGCGTGCAAGTGTTTCGTGCTCTTGAACATCAAGTGCTCGAACAAGTGCGCAAAGCCGGACCGGCGCTGCGGGTCATCCTTGGAACCGACGTGGTACCACATCTGCACCGCCACGTTCGGGCTGGCGTGATCCTCCACACTGAGCACCTGCAAACCATTCGGCAACGTGCGCTCGCGATACTGGATCGGCGGAATGGTCAGCTCCGCGGCGACCACCGGCGTGACCACGGCGGCGCACAACGTGAGCGTGGCGAACAAAGCGACGGGAGCCATGCGCATGGGCGATCCATTCGAAATGGGAAGGTCGGACCATAGCAAATGCTGGCGCGGGTGGCGGCGCCGTTAGTCGTTGCGCGGGCCATGAAGAGCTTCGTTCCCACGCACAATGAATTACGAACAATGCGGCAATAGCATGTTCGTTTTTATTTAGCTTTCGCAGGAACAGCTTCGGACCGGAACCACGGGCAGAGGCGGCGCAAACGAAATGGGTTGCGGCGTGGCCAAGGTGTTCGACGCGACCGAAGGGTATGTGACGCAAACACTCAGCCGGTTGCTTGCTGCGTCCCGCCCAGAGCCTTCCGTCGCTTCTTTTCGGCCTTGCGCAGCTTGCGCGCGGCGCTGCGGAGCTTGCGATCGTGGTTCCACAGATAAATGGCCGGAGTGCTGAGCAACGTCAGCAGCTGGGACACCAGCAGGCCGCCAACGATCGCGATGCCGAGCGGTTGGCGCATTTCCGAACCGACGCCAAAGCCGATCGCCAGCGGCATCGCCGCGCCCATGGCGACCAACGTGGTCATGGTGATCGGGCGGAAGCGCACCAACGCCGCCTCGCGGATGGCGTCGGGTGCCGACAGCCCGCGCTCGCGCTCGCCCACCAACGCGAAGTCGACCATCAGGATCGCGTTCTTCTTGACGATGCCGATCAGCATCAGGATCGCGATGATCGCCATCATCGAGATCTGCGTCTGCGTCACCAGCATGGCCAGGAACGCGCCGGCGCCGGCCGCCGGCAGGGTGGACAGGATGGTCAGCGGATGGCCGAGGCTTTCATACAGAATGCCGAGCACGATGTACATGGCCAGGATCGAACCGAGCAGCAACACCATGCCGTTGGACTGGGCCTGCTTGAGGCGCTGGTTGGCCCCGGTGAAATCGACCCGGATGCTGCCCGGCAGGTTGATCGCATGGGCGGCCTGTTCGACCAGCTTGACGCCACGATCCTGCGCCACGCCTTTGGCCAGGTTGTAACTAATGGTGGCCGCTTCCAGCTGGTTGTGATGGCGGATGCGCAGCGGGCTGATGTTCGGCTCGATGTGCGCCAGCGCGGACAGCGGAATCATCTGCCCCAGGTCACTGCGCACATGCACGTTCAGCAGCGCCTGCGGGCTCACCTCTTGCGCCGCGCCGGCGCTGAGCACCACCGCGTATTGGTTGATGTCGGAGTAAATCCGCGACACCTGGCGCTGGCCGAAGGCGTTGTACAGCGCCGAGTCGATGGTGCCGATACCGACGTGCAGACGGCCGGCCATTTCGCGGTCGATCTTCAGCAGTTGCTGCTGACCCACCTGATCGAAGTTGCTGCTGACGTCGCGGAACTCCTTGAGCGTGCGCAGTTGCTGCACCATCTTCAGCGTCCACGGCTGCAGGTCGCCGCCACCGCTGCTGCTGGCCAGCTGGAATTCGTATTGGCCGGCGTTGTCGCCACTGCCGCCACCACCCAGAAACTGCACCGAGCTGAGCGACACCTTCACGTCGGGCATGGCGTCATATTGTTTGGCCAGGCGCTCGATGATCTGCTTGACCGGTTCCGGCCGCTCGCCGGGCTCGCTGCCGCGCGGCTTGAGATCGATGAACATCTGCGCGTTGTTGCCCACGGCGCCCTCACCGCCACCGTCGCGGCCAAGCATGGTGAGCACGTCGAGTACCGCCGGGTCGGCCTGCATGATGGCCGCCACATGCCGCGCCCGTTCGGCCAGCACGATGGGCGAGATATTGGCATCGGCGCGGATGTCGGCCTGCAATTGGCCGGTGTCCTCTTCGGGCATGAAACTGCCACCGGCGGTCTTCGCCACCGCGAAGCCGAGCAGGCCGGTGAGAGCCAGCAGCGTCAGCGGTTGCCAGCGCATGAGGCGCCGGTGGTGCATCGCCCAGTCCAGTGCGCGCTCGTACCGGTGCAGTAGGCCGCGATCGAAGTTTTCCACCACGCGTTCGAGGCGGCCCGGCGGTTTGCGGGTCGCCGGCTCGTGCGCAAACAGGTACGCGCACAGCGCGGGCGTGAGGGTGAGCGACACCAGCGCCGAAATCACCACGGCGGCGGTGAGGGTCACCGAGAACTCGCGTAGCAGCAGCACCAGCATGTTGTTGCCGAACAGCAACGGCGCGAACACCGCCACCAGTGACAGGGTGATCGAGATCACCGTGAAGCCGATCTCGCCCACACCGGTCAGCGCCGCCTGCATGGGCGGCTCGCCGCGCTCCATGTGGCGCACGATGTTCTCGATCACCACGATCGCATCGTCCACCACGAAACCGATGCACAGCACCAGCGCCACCAGCGACAAGGTGTTGAGGGTGTAGCCGAGCGTCCACATCACCACGAACGCGCCGGCCAGCGACAGCGGCACGCTCAGCGTGGCGATCAAGGTCGGTCGCAGCCGGCGCAGGAACACCAGCATCACCAACACCACCATCACGATCGATATCAACAGCGCCAACTGCACCTCGTGCAGCGCCGACTTGGTGGTCTGCGTGAGATCAAACACCGGCGTCATCGTCACGTTCGCCGGCAGCGATGCCCCCAGTTGCGGCAGCTTGGCGCGGATCGCCTCCACCGTGGCCACCGCGTTCGCTTCCGGCCGCTTGCTGATCTGCATGCCGACCGTGCGCGCGCCGCCCTGGGTCGTGCTGGAGAACCACGCGGCCTGGTATTGGTCCTGCTGGCCACTGTAGACCCGGGCGACGTCGGACAGCCGCACCGGCGTGCCGTTTTTCACTGCAATCAGCAGGCGGGCAAACTCGGCCGGCTCGTGCAGGCCCCCGGTGGCCGTCACCGTCATCTGCGTGTGGCCATCGCTCAACGTGCCCTGGGGCGAGGTGACGTTGGCCGCGCGCAACGCGTTGGCCACATCGTTGGCAGTCAGCCCCTTGGCCGCCAGCGCGGCGATGTCCAGCTCGATCCTTACCGCATGCGGCGTACCGCCAAACACTTGCACCTGCGCCACGCCGCTGATTTGCGCCACCGCGGGCTTGAGTAGCGTATCGGTGAGATCAAACAAGCGATCCTGGGGCAATCCGGTCGAGGTCAACGCGATGAACAGGATCGGGATCTGCGAAGTATCGAACTTGAAGTACGCCGGCGGTGACGGCATGCCCGGGGGCAGGTCGACGGCCGCGGCATTCAGCGCCGCCTGCACATCGCGGGCGGCGCTGTCGGCGGTGCGGCTCATGTTGAAGCGCACCATCACCGAGGCGGAACCCTCGTTGGCGTTGCCGTACATCTCGTCCACGCCGGGGATCCTTCCCAGGTGACGTTCCAGCGGCGCCAGGATGGTGTTCGCCATGGTCTGCGCACTGGCGCCGGGCTGGCTCGCCACGACGTACACGCCGGGGAAATCCAGCGACGGCAACGCGGCGACGCCGAGCAGCAAATAGGCGCACAAGCCGGCCAGCATCAAGCCCAAAGCGAGCAGCGAGGTACCGGCCGGGCGGCGGATCAGGGGAGCAAAGATATTCATGGCGCGTCCGTGGGCGGCCAGCATAACGGCAGACCCGGCACGCCACACCTGCGCCGTGCATGCCACCGATGCACAGCCAGCGACGGGCAGGTTATGACGTCGATCCTGATCATGACGACGTTATGCCAGTCGGCGCGTCGGCGCGTATGTGCCTGAAGTCCACACCGTGCCGAAAGGCAGGGGGTATGGCACCGCCCGCGCGCGCCAACCGTAGGAGCGCACCCTGTGCGCGAACGGCTCTTGGGAAAAGTCCATCCCGGAAGCCCATCGCGCACAGGGTGCGCTCCTACACACCCGCCGCACCAATGCGCTTAGCGGGCAGCGGGGCTGTAACGCAGGGTCAGGAAGGCGCCGCGACCGGGCTGATTGAAATAGCGGACGGTCTCGTAGTGGCGAGCAAACACGTTGGCCAGGCGCCCCTCCACTTCCCAGTCGGGCGCAAAGCGATAGCTCGCGCGCAAGTCGGTGGTGGCGTATCCGCCGACGGGATGGCGATTGGCGGCATCGTCGTAACTGCGCCCTGCGCCGATGACGGTGGCACCGATGCCGAACGCACCAAAACGACGATCCAGATCCACACGTGCGCTGTGCTCGGGGCGGCGGGGCAGGACGTTGCCATCATTGGCACCGCCGTCCCGATTGACCGGCCGCAGCCAGGTCAGATAACCCTGCACCTTCCAACCGGCAAGGTCGGTGCCAAGCTGTACTTCCACGCCCTGGATGCGTGCCTTGCTTAGGTTGGACGGGAAGAAGTTGCTGTCCAGCGCAATCATCTGCGCGATCCGCGTCTGGTATGCATTCACCGCCCAGTTCCACGTGCGCAGTTGCTGACTTGCGCCCAACTCGGCGCTGCGCGATTTTTCCGGCTTGAGGTTGGGGTTGCCGCTGCCAAAGGGAAAGTACAGATCGTTGAAGGTCGGCGCATGGAAGGCGCTGCCATAGCTGGCCGACAATTTCAGTCCGCCGTCAAAGTGATAGCCCCACGCGGCGGCGCCGGTATGGTGATCGCCAAACTGGCTGTTGTGGTCACGGCGCGCGGAAAGTTGCACTTCGTTGCGGCCGAACGTGCCCTGATATTGCGCATAGGCGCCGGTGTCGCGGCGGCGCGTGGCGAGAAAGCCGGTGTCGCTGTCGATGTGCTCGCCCTGCCAATCGAGGCCCAGCGTGAGCAGCTGGGTGGTGGCCACACTGATGTCGTTTTGCCATGCCGCCTGATTGCGCCGCGAGTAGATATAGCCGGTGAAGGTCGTGTCCTTGTAGTTGTCGTAGCGGTCCAGGTTCTGGCCGACGCTGAGCGTGGTTTTCCACGCCGGCACCGGGTTGACGGCAAGGCTGCTGCCAGCCACTTGCTGCACGGTGCGGTTGCGGTTCTGGAAGTCGCCGTCGAATTTGATATCGCCCAGGCTGCGCAGCCAGATGCCGGTCAACCGCGCGCCGTTGTCCCAGCGATAACCACCACTGGCACTGATGTTGTGGTTGCGCGAACCATCCAGATCCGGCTCGTCCGCAAAGCAGCCGGCGAAGGCCGCCCTGGCGCCGCTGCGGCAACTGTTGATGCCACGCGTGTACTGGCTGCCGGCGCTGACATCGTACCA
>DATCWU010000489.1:0-6097 GCA_036566165.1 Rhodanobacter sp.
CCTCGACACACCACGCAAACTGGAACTCGTCGCCGACGCCCTGTTGCGACACGGCTACGGCGCGCGCGTCACCGAAAAAGTGCTCGGCCTGAATTTCAGTCGCGTATTCGGCGAGATCTGGACGGCCTGAGGCGCCACAGCTGCCGCGGCGGGCCGGCGCCGAGACCTGCTTCGCGCTAAATCCGGATTGCCACCTCGCCCTCAATCTCCACCGGCAGGTTGAACGGCAACTCGGCCATGCCCACGGCGCTGCGCGCGTGCGCGCCGGCATCTGCACCCCACAACGCAAGGATCAAGTCGGAAAACCCGTTGATCACAGCCGGCTGCCGGCTGAAACCCGGCGCCGAGTTCACCATGCCAAGTACATGCACCCAACCAACGACGCGATCCAGGTCGCCAAGCGTGCGCTGCAGGCTGCCGAGTATCGACAGCGCCGTGAGCCGGGCCGCGGTATAACCCTGTTCCACCGTGAGCTCCCGGCCCAGCTTGCCGAACGGTGCGGCCAACGCGCCATCCGCCGCCTGCGGGCCGTGCCCGGAGATCAACGCGCGCGCGCCGACGACACGCACGAAACGGAACGGCAACGCCACCCCCGGTGGCAACTTGACCGCTGGCGGCAGCACCAATCCGAGAGCGGCAAGTCGATCTTCAATCACGGCCATGGCTTTCCCCAAGTTGAACGGGCAAACGGACCGGATCGCCGTGCGTATTCGCCTGGCGTCGAGACTCGGCGGAGCTGACCCATGGCGACACTTTGGCCCAGCTCACGTGGCGGAAACGCCGCCTTCCCGCGGCCACGCCTCGGCGCCGGTGCCCAACGTTACGCGAGTGTGGCACTGCGCTCCGAGGCCACCGGCAACCGCATCATCCGCGACGCAACAGACGATCCACACTCAGCGGCCCGGCGCCGGCTGCAGACAGGTACAGGAAGGCGAAACAGAACAACACGGCCAGGTCACCGCCATTGAGCAAGGGCCAGAAATTCGACGGGCCATGCACCATGAAGTATGCAAACGCCATTTCACCAGCAAGGATGAACGCCACCGGTCGCGTGGCGAGTCCGACCACTACCAGCAGCCCACCAAAAAATTCCAGCGCTCCGGCCAGGCCCATCAACGACAGCCAATGCACGGACGTCCCACCCAGCAGTCCGAACAGCTTTTGCGCGCCATGTTGCATGAACAAGAGTCCGCTGACGATACGCAAGATGCTGAGCAGGTATGGCGAGGCCTTGGTCCAGGCCAATGAACGATCGGTCATGCTGGTTCTCCCCTGGTTGATGTGGCGCGGGCAATGTCAGCATGAAATCGACACGTCATCGGTATTTCGCCGCATGGCCCACCGGCCCCAATCCTAAGCCAGCGCGCGCGGGCACGCCAAATGGACGAAGCCGGCGAAAACCCGCCAGGTCGCTGCCGGGAGCGAACGCAGCCGGAGCTGCGTCAGCCACCTGCTGACGCAACGGCGGGCCGCCCATTGGCAAGCAAGACGCAAGCACCCAGCTGTAGCTGATGCACTCTCCGTTGGCCAACGCAACTGTTTTGCCGCGCCATCGCGACCAACCGCAGGACTTGCCGCAAAAGGTCACAAGTGGTCACGCCGAGACGACCCGACCGTTTGGTTTACATCCGCGCCGCGCTGGTCGCGGTGACAACGGGCGATGGCGAACGAGCCACAGCCATCGCCACGGCACGCCTGTGGGTGTTTTTGTTGCGCGCGGCGCAGGCGAAACGTGCCGCCGTCACACTTTCGAATCATCCCCTGCCGGCACACTTCCATGCGCCCGCGAATGGCATATGCGTTGCTTGCCCCACCGGTGGCGCTCAGGGGGAAACAACAAGCGTGCGCACTCACCAACGACGTCTTGACGGGCGCCTGCGCCTGCACGCTTGCGGTGGGGCGGAAAGGGGGCAGGACGCATACGCACATCCATTCGGGGACATCGAACAATGCTGTTTTTTGGCAGGAAAGACCGTGACAAATCACAGGGGGAGACATCCGGCGAGCAGCAGGTCGCGCCGGGTACGGAGATCCACTACGACGGCAAACTCATTGACCACTTCCGGGATCAGCACCGCGCCTTGGCCAATTTGATCATCCGGATCAGGGACTCCGCGCGCGAGTCGCGATTCGAGGAGACGGAAAAGTACGTGAACAAGTTCAGGCTGCTGCTCAACGAGCACCTGCTTGAGGAAAACCTGCGCTTGTACACGTATCTGAGCTATTGCCTGAAGGGGGATCCGGAAGGAGCGGAACTGATGCGCGACATGCGCCGGGAAATGGGTGACATCGGACGCAAGGTGGCTAGCTTCATCAAGCACCACAGCGAATTCGGCATCAATGACGAGAACAAGGCAAAGTTTCTCAACGAACTGAAGCAGATCGTGGAAGCGCTGGATGATCGCCTCACCCGCGAGGAGCGCTCGCTGTACACCCTGTACCTGCCGCCGCAGACCATCCAGGCCGGGCAGTGAAAGGTTGCGCATGGGCGCCAGTGCGATGCCGGCGGCGGGGCACGCCTTGATCCAGACGCGAGACGCAAACCCTGGTACCGCGCCGGCAACTTGCCCAGCATGGCAGCGGCAGCCCTCGACCCATCGATACCTTGACGGTGCGAACCCGCCTGCCCCGTGCGCGCATGCCAGGCCCCGGCACTGACGCCACCAACTCACACAACCTCACAAGGGATTTCCCATGCGATTGACTGCACCCACGAAAGCGCCATCTCTGGACTTGATCGACATCTACGGCAAGCCGGTACCCATAGGCACCGGATCGCGGCGGACGCTGCTGTGCTTTTTCCGCGACGCCGCCTGTCCGTTTTGCAACTTCCAGATTTATCAGCTGACCCAGCGTTACCCGGCCCTGTCGGCACTCGGGCTGGATATCGTTGCCGTCTTCACGTCCACACCCGAAGAGGTAAAACGCTTCGTCTCGCGCCATCCGCGCCCGTTCCCGGTCGTCGCCGACCCGACTTCAACCGCACACAACGTCTACGGCATCGAAAGCTCGTTCTGGCGCAAGCTCAAGGCCATGGTCACCCGCGTACCCACGCTGATCAAAGGCCTGCGCCTGGTCGGTATGGCCGGCCTCAACACCACAAACCTGATGCCCGCCGATTTCCTGATTGACGAGGACGGCAATGTCGCCGAAGCCTATTACGGCAACGACGCAGGTGATCACATTCCGTTTGCACGCGTGGAGTCATTCCTGACACGCCGTCCCATGAAACGCGCTGCAGCCAGACGCGCGGCGGCTGCTGCAAAATCATCTGACGCCGCGTAACCGCCCCGCGTCGACGGCGATCGCAGGCGCGGCCAAACCCACGCGTGACGATTTTCGCCACCTGCACAAAGTCCGACACGCACGGCAGCCACCCACACGCGATGGCGCGCACGCCGGCGCGCAACCGCAGCCGGGTGCGCCCGCAAGATCCTTCCCGCAGCGACCACGCGCTGGCCTCCGTTACGGCACAACCCGGACGCCGTTTGCCCCTGTACTTCCGGCCGCCATGCACCCACATTCAAGCCATGACTCCGTTGCAGCAATTCATCGCCGACCACCCACGGCTGTTCGTGCTGACCGGTGCCGGCTGCAGCACGGATTCGGGCATCCCCGACTACCGTGACCGCGACGGCCAGTGGAAACGTTCGCCGCCGGCGACCTACACCGCGTTCATGCACGAACCGGCCACGCGGCAACGCTACTGGGCCCGCAGCATGATTGGCTGGCGCCGCTTCGGCAGCGCGCAGCCAAACGCCACGCATCGTGCACTGGCGCAACTGGAACGGCTCGGGCACGTCGAACTGCTGGTCACGCAAAATGTCGATCGTCTGCACCAGCGCGCCGGCAACCAACAGGTTGTCGACCTGCACGGCCGCCTCGACGAAGTACGCTGCATGACGTGCGACCAGCGCTATGCGCGCGATACGTTCCAGCACTGGCTGCTTGCACGCAACCCGACCTGGGTGTGGCTCGACGCCGCCGCTGCCCCGGACGGTGATGCCGATCTGGACGGCCACGACTTCAGCCGCTTCGACGTTCCGCCGTGCCCGCGCTGCGGCGGCATCCTGAAACCCGACGTGGTGTTCTTTGGCGAAAGCGTGCCGCGCGACCGCGTCGACACTGCCACCACAGCATGGCAAGCCGCCGACGCGGTGCTGGTGGTCGGCTCCTCGTTGATGGTGTATTCCGGCTATCGCTTCGTGCACGCCGCCGCGGTCGCCGGCAAGCCCATCGCCGCAATCACCCTCGGCCACACCCGCGCCGATCCACTACTCACGCTGAAAATCGACGCCCGCTGCAGCGACGTGCTGGCATTTCTCGACCCGGCAATGGCCCGCGCGAGCCGTTGAACCCCCGCCCCCAGCACCTTGCGCAGGCCACCGCGGACAGTACAACCACGATAAGCTGCGTCTGTGGCGTAACGCCCAACGTGCGGCAAGCGGAGCCCCCATGCACCCAGACAAAGTTGTTCGCGCGCAGGTAACCCGCCTGACCGACCTGCCCAATGTCGGTCCGGCCATGGCACGCGACCTGGTGCGCATTGGCATCGACGCCCCGGGCGAGCTGGTGGGAAAGGATCCGTTGCAGTTGTATCGGGCGCTGTGCCGCAAGACCGGAACGCGGCAAGATCCTTGCGTCCTGGATGTGTTCATGTCGCTCACCCGCTTCATGGCTGGCGGCCCGGCGCAGCCATGGTGGGCCTGCACGGCAGAACGCAAGCGCCGCTACGGCGCCCTGTAGCGACCGAGGCCATGGCGACGAAGCGGTTGCCGACCCTTCGGTGCAGCCCGATCCGTTCTGCGCCTGAACCACGGCCCATTGTCGGTGGTTGCGGACACCAACGACGCCATCGGGCGCGCCGCGTCGCGCACAACCGGTGCACCTGCCGCGCTTACTTGCGCGCCACCAGCCCGAAATGAAACGGACAACAATCCTGCATATCGACGTCGGCCACGTCGCGGAATCCGGCAGCGGTCAGCCACTGCCGACACTGTGCCGGGGTCGGGCGCATCGCCAGCGGCGGGCCACGCGGAGTCGCGATGTCACTGCGCCAGTGGATCACCGCAAGCAGCCCGCCAGCCTGCAACGTGCGCTGCGCTTCGCGCAGCAAGTTCACTGGCTGCGCCAGGTGCAGCAGGTTGAAAATCAACGCCTGCGCCTGCGAGCCGGTCGCCACGCCTGCGCCTGCCGCGACAAAGTCCCGCACCTCGGCGCGAATGTTGCGCAGCCCGAGGCTCGCAGCCTTCCGCTGCACACACGCGACCATCGCCGGTTCGATATCCAGCGCAGTAACCAGCCCCGTGGTGTGACGCGCCACCGGCACCGTAAAGCTGCCATAACCGCAGCCAAACTCGATGACATTGCCGTGCCCAGCCGCGGCTCCCAACAGCTTGGCTACGGCCGCCTCGCAGTCGAAGAAGCTGGCCCACTGCGCTTCGTCGGGCATGCCACTTTCACGTATCTTCATCACGCTTCCACTTGACTGACGCGCCCCACCATCCAACCGCAGCCACGGCCCCAGTTGCCCGCGCGAATGATGGTCTGCCGCCCCCATGCCCGCGGCGCCCGGCACCGCAGCCATGCACCGTCGACATCCTCCTCCTGCGGCCGCGACGCTCAGCCACCATCGCTCCACGGCACGGCTTCGGCGAGAAACGCCTGCAAGCCAGCTTCATCCAGGTTCGCCAGCAACTGCTCCGCCGCGTCGAGGTTGGCCACATCTGCATCCAGGGATTTCTGCAACACCTCGCTGCCCCCAAGTCGGCCGAACACCAGCACCACGCCGCCAAAGGAAGCTTCCATCAGGGCCGCCTGCCAGTGATGGCCCTGGGTATCGTCGAAAGTACGCATTGATGAAGCCTCCGGATGAAAATCGACACTGCCGTGCCGGCACGCGTCAAACACGCGCCGGCTACCTCCGCGCCCAACCGGCGAACGGAATGCAAGGACCAGCTCACGCCAATCTACCGCGCATGGACAGCGAGGTGACGCGAACGTGGCGTGCGCGCTACGGGCATTGCCTGGCAGAGCGCCATAGTTTGCGCGCGCCGATCGACTTGTGCGGTTTACGGCAACCACGGTTGCACCAACA
>DATCWU010000028.1:0-15761 GCA_036566165.1 Rhodanobacter sp.
GTTTCACCTCAGTGTCGTAATTGGCCAGCGTGGCCGGTACCACGGCCTGGATTGGATCGAAGCAGGAGCCGTCCGTGACGTTGACGAACGACAACCCGGCCTTGGAGTCACGTCGCGTGCGCACCCAGCCGCGCACGGTGACCGTGCTGCCGGCGCCGATGGTGCCGGAAAGCGCCTGTTTCACACTGCAAATCGTCGGGCTGGCCGTGGCCATGAAGCAACACTCCTGCAAGTGCGCGCACGGACCGGACGATGCGGCCAGCCCATGCGGGCAAAGCGCCATGATAATGTAGGGACTGTGCCGGCCGCGAATATCGCGACCATCTCCGCTCCGGAATGCAGGCCAGTCATCATGCAGATCACGATCACTCCCGCCGCCCATGCCCGCATGCAGCATTTTCTGGCCACGGCGCCAACCGCTGCCGGGGTCCGCTTTGGCGTGAAACGCACCGGTTGCTCGGGCTTCGGCTACGTTGTCGATCTGGCGCAAACCGTTGTTGCGGGCGAAAGTATCCTGGACGTGGATGGCGTGCCACTGGTGGTGAGCGACGCCAACATGGCGCTGGTGGATGGCACGGTGATTGATTTCCAGCGCCAGGGGTTGAACTCGAGCTTCGTGTTCCACAATCCCAATGCCACAGGCGAGTGTGGTTGCGGGGAGAGCTTTACCGTCGCCTGAGCCGGGCGTGGCGGCAGTTTGCCGTCTGGTCAATGGCTTGCGTGGCCTGCCTGCGCGGCCGTACAATCGCCGGTCTGTCTGTAGACGCGTAGGCATCCTTCGGGTGCGTGGGCGGAATGGGCAGTACTTGCCTCACCGCATACGGCGGGAGGCTGCCAGGCCATTTGGCCGCATCCACAAGGAGCAAACCCTGCGATGACCCTGCGTCATTACGAAGTCGTGTTCATGGTCCACCCTGACCAGAGCGAACAGGTTCCGGCGATGATCGAGCGTTACAAGACGCTGATCGAGGCCGATGGCGGCAAGATCTACCGCCTGGAGGATTGGGGCCGTCGGCAGTTGGCCTATCCGATCATGAACCTGGCGAAGGCACACTATGTGCTGCTCAATATTGAAGTCAGTCAGGCCGCGTTGACAGAGTTGGAGTCCGGTTTCCGCTTCAACGATGCCGTGTTGCGCCACTTGATCATCCGCCGAGACGAGTCCGACGTTGCCAGCGACAGCGAGCCGTCGTTCATCATCAAGAGCAAGGAAAAGGATGACGCCAAGTCATCGCGTCGCCGTGATGACGATGATGGCGAGCACGACCACGACCACCATCGCGACAGCGACGACTAAGAGGAATCCAGACCATGTCCAAATTTTTCCGCCGCCGCAAGTTCTGCCGTTTCACCGCTGAAGGCGTCAAGGAGATCGATTACAAGGATCTCAACACGCTGCGCCAGTACGTCACCGAGAACGGCAAGATCGTGCCGAGCCGCATCACCGGGACCAAGGCGCGTTACCAGCGTCAGTTGGCTACGGCGATCAAGCGTGCGCGATTCCTGTCGCTGTTGCCGTACACCGATAATCACAACGTCTGATCCGCAACGTGCGCGCCGTTTGCGGAGCGCACGTTGCATGTAGCATCCCCGGCGGTTGCCGGCATCGTCGCGAGTCGGAGATGCCGGCGCACGTTGCCTGACGCGGTCCGGTACGCAGCCGCGTTCGGCTGCGCGAGCCACTCTTTCGGACATCCGTCCACTGGTTGCGTCGGGCCACACCGGCGCTAACGAAAAGGAAGCATCATGGAACTCATTCTTCTGCAGAAAGTCCGCAACCTCGGCACGTTGGGCGACAAGGTCAACGTGAAGCCGGGCTACGGGCGCAATTTTCTCTTGCCGCAAGGCAAGGCCGTGCGCGCCAACGCGGCCAATCTGGCCGCTTTCGAGCAACGTCGTGCCGAGTACGAAGCCAAGGCCGACACGGCCTTGAGCGAAGCCCAGGCGCGTCTGGCGCAGCTTGCCGAAGTGTCGGTGACGCTCTCCGCCCATGCCAGTGCCGAGGGCAAGTTGTTCGGTTCGGTCAGCCCGCGCGATATTGCCGAGGCCTTGCGTGCTGCCGGTCATCCGGTAGCCAAGGGCGAAGTGATCCTGAGCGAAGGCCCGCTGCGCAACATTGGCGAGTACGACGTGCCCGTCAGCCTGCATGCTGATATCCAGACCACGGTCAAGGTCATCATTGTCAGCGACAAGTAAGCGCGACGCCCACAGTTTCAATGTCCAGCAGACGGGTGCCTTCGGGTGCCCGTTTTTTTATGGGATCCCGCCAAGGAAACGCTCGCGCGGCAGCGGAGAACCCGGAAACGGGTCCGCTCCTGCAGGGTGCCGCCGCTCCGGGCCGAGCCCGGCCGCAGACCAGGAATTGGCGGGTCGCCGCGGTTTGCGATCACCGTATCCCGACTTCGACTTTATCCACAACAACACACAGACAACACACAGCTTATCCACAGAGTTGTTGTCTCGGCGGATGAGATTGCGCCGCGTATGATGGCTGTCAGTACCGCGATGGCGAAAGTGTCGGAGTGCTGCTCGTTTCCCTGTGAGGTTACTCGATGCCGTTTGTCTCCGAACGTCAGCCCACTGGCGCCGCCATTGAAGCGCTGCGTGTACCACCACACTCCATCGATGCCGAGCAGTCGGTGCTTGGCGGCTTGATGCTGGCGCCTGACGCACTGGACCGGGTCGCGGATCGCCTCGCCGAACAGGATTTTTACCGCAAGGATCATCGCCTGATCTGGCGCGCGATCAACGAGCTGGCGAACAAGGGCATGCCGTGCGATGCCGTGACCCTCGGCGACTGGTTCGAAAGCAATGGCCTGGCCGAGATGGCTGGCGGTGCGGGTTACCTGATCGAGCTGGCCAACAACACGCCGAGCGCTGCCAACATCACTGCCTATGCGGAGATCGTGCGCGAGAAATCCGTGATGCGGCAGTTGATCGATGCCGGCACGTCGATTACCGAGGATGGTTACCGGCCGGAAGGCAAGAGCGTGCAGGAGGTCCTGGAAAGCGCCGAGCAGCGGGTGTTCCACATTGCCGAATCCGGCGCGCGCGGCAAGAAAGATTCCATATCCATGCGCGATGCGGTGAAGGATGCGTTCCGCCTGCTCAGCGAGCGCTATGAAAATCGTGGCCAGCTGACCGGCATCACCACCGGCTTCACCGATCTGGACAATCTCACCTCCGGCTTGCAGCCGGCGGACTTGATCATCGTCGCGGCGCGTCCGTCCATGGGCAAGACCGCGTTTGCGCTCAACATTGCCGAGACCGCCGCGTTGCGCAACAAGAAACCGGTGGCGGTGTTTTCCATGGAAATGTCGTCCTCGCAACTGGCGTTTCGCCTGATCTCCTCGGTCGGGCGCATCCATCAGCAACGTCTGCGCAATGGCGATCTGGAAGAGGAGGATTGGCCGCGCGTGTCGAACGCCATCTCGATCCTGTCCGAGGCGAAGATCTTCATTGACGACACGCCCAGTCTGTCGCCGGTGGAGCTGCGCTCGCGCTCGCGCCGCTTGCATCGCGAACATGGCGGGCTGGGCCTGATCGTGGTCGATTATCTGCAGTTGATGCAGGTACCGGGCAGCAAGGAAAACCGCGCCACGGAGATTTCCGAGATCTCGCGCTCGCTGAAGGGGTTGGCCAAGGAACTCAACGTGCCGGTCGTGGCGTTGTCGCAGTTGAACCGTTCGTTGGAGCAGCGTGCGGACAAGCGGCCGATGATGTCCGACTTGCGCGAATCCGGCGCGATCGAGCAGGACGCCGACGTCATCATGTTCATCTACCGCGACGAGTACTACAACAAGGAAACGCAGGACAAAGGCATGGCCGAGATCATTATCGGCAAGCAGCGCAATGGCCCGACGGATACCTGCAGGCTGACCTTTCTTGGTCAGTACACGAAGTTCGAGAATTACGCGCCCGATTCGTTTGCCGGTTCGTTCGAGTGATGTTGGGGGCCGCGGACGGCAGTCCGCGCCTTGCCCGGCATCCACGACTGGACGCGCAAGGCGCCGGTTGCTGACGGCACAGTATCCTTGTTTGCCCGGTCGGCTGTGTTTGCGCACCGGCTGGTCGCCGGGATGCGATTAAATCAGTCGCGGAAATTGTCGAATTGCAGCGGTAATTCCACATCGGCCTTGCGCAGTAACGCCATCGCCGCCTGCAGGTCATCGCGCTTCTTGCCGGTAACGCGCAACTTGTCACCGTTGATCTGCGCCTCGACTTTCAGCTTGGCCGCTTTAAGTGCCGCCACCAGCTTCTTCGCGGTGGCTTGCTCGATGCCCTGCTTGATCGTGATCTTCTGGCGGGCGCCACCCAGGTTCACTTCCGGCTCGGCGGCATCGAGCGCGCGGATGTCGATCTTGCGGGCGGTCAGGCGCCCACGCAGGATGTCCAGCATCTGCTGCAACTGAAACTCACTCGGTGCGCTTTGCGTGATGACCGATTCGTCCAGGGCGAAGCGCGCGTCGGCGCCCTTGAAATCAAAGCGGTTCGCCAGCTCGCGGTTTGCCTGGTCGACGGCATTGGTCAGTTCGTGCTTGTCGACTTCGGATATCACGTCAAAGGATGGCATCGGGACGACTCGCTGCAGACAGAGGGCCAGTGTAAGCGATGCGGTCCGTCGTCGCAGGTGATAATGCGGCGCGCTGATACTTTGGCGGGCGCCATCATGGGGATGCGATGAAAGTGGACGTGCTGATCATCGGGGCTGGCGCCGCCGGATTGATGTGTGCCGCAGTAGCCGGCGCGCGTGGCCGGCAGGTGTTGGTGGTGGATCATGCCAGCAAGGTGGGCAGGAAGATCCTGATGTCCGGTGGCGGGCGCTGCAACTTCACGAACATTGGTGCCGGGCCGGCAAATTACCTGTCCGCCAATGCGCATTTTGCGAAGTCGGCGCTGGCGCGTTACACGCCGGCTGACTTCATCGCGCTGGTCGAGAAGCACGGTATTGCGTATCACGAGAAGGAACTCGGTCAATTGTTTTGCAACGAGTCGTCCAAACAGATTCTGCGCATGTTGCTGGATGAATGTGCCGCTGCCGGCGTCACGGTGGAAGCGGGGTGTGGCGTGCACAACGTGCGCAGGTCGGCGAAAGGTTTCAGCGTATTGACTGCGCGCGGACAAGTGCAGGCGCAATCGCTGGTGGTGGCCTGCGGCGGCTTGTCCATCCCCGGCATGGGCGCCACTGGCTTTGGTTACGAATTGGCGCGTCAATTCGGTCATGCGGTATTGCCGGTACGCGCCGGATTGGTGCCGCTGACGCTGAGCGGCAAGCATCAGGAGCACTATCAGGGGCTGGCCGGTGTCGCGTTGCCGATGGTGGAAGCGCGCGTGGGCAGGCAGGCGTTTCGTGCCGGGTTGTTGTTCACGCATCGCGGCCTGAGCGGCCCGTCGATCCTGCAGATTTCTTCCTACTGGCAACCCGGTGCGGACCTGCGCATCGACCTGCTGCCGGAGCAGGACGCAGGTGCGTGGCTGGTTGCGCAATGCGCGCTGCGTCCGCAGGTGGAGCTGAAAACCGTGCTGGCCGATGCGTTGCCCAAACGCCTTGCCGAGCGTTTGTGCGAGCAATGGTTCGCGCGGCGAACGATGGGCCAATACCGTGCTGTGGAGCTGGTGCAGATCGGCACGCAACTCAACGCCTGGCCGATTATTGCCAGTGGCACCGAGGGTTATCGCACGGCCGAAGTCACCTTGGGCGGCGTCGATACCGACGGGCTGTCGTCGGCTACGCTGCAATCAAAACGCGTGCCCGGCCTGTACTTCATCGGCGAGGTGGTTGACGTCAGTGGATGGTTGGGTGGTTACAACTTCCAGTGGGCGTGGGCTTCGGCACAGGCCGCAGGTGCGGTGGTGTGAGGCCGGGTTGCCGGCGTAGGCCGGAACTGTCAGCCAGCCACCGCTGGCTCCGATCAAACGTGCACCCAGTCCAGCGTGCCGTCGATCACCGTATGGCTGCGACCGCCGACCCAGGTCGCCGCGCCCTCGATACGCACGGTCAGCCGCGCGTCGTATCCGATTTCGCGTCCCTGGCTGACGGTGTAGCCGTGGGCCAGGGCGCAGGCTGGGTCGGTACGCGCAATGTAGGCGGCGATCAAACCGTTGGCGGCACCGGAGGCCGGATCCTCGACGATGCCGACGCCGGCGGGGAAGGCGCGTACGACCAAGTGATAGCCGGCGCGATGCCGGTTGGTTCCAGGCGCGGCCAGGCTGCGCGCAAACACGCACAACCCCATGCTGTTGCTGGCCTGCGCCAGCGCCCGGATCGCCGCGTGATCCGGCTGCCAGCTACGCAGGGCGGCTTCGTCGGCAACCTCGGCCAGCCACCAGCGCCGGCCGCCATCCACCAGTGCGGGTGGCAAGGCACCGGTCGGGATCCCGGCCAGCGTGGCGGCGAGCAATGGGTGTGCATCCAGCCCCGTGGCCAGCACGTTCTCGCCAGGCGATCGCAACAACAGTTCGCGGTTGCGCCCGCTGCCGTCGATGCGGATGGGGAGCACGCCGGCGTCACACTCCTGCCACAACATCCCATCGTGTGGCTGCGCCAGCCCGCACTCCAGCGCGGCGTGTGCGGCGCCGATGCTGGGGTGCCCGGCAAACGGGATTTCCCGGTGCGGGGTGAAGATGCGTACGCGGTAGCTCGCTTCGGCGGCGCGTGCCGGCAGCAGGAATGTGGTTTCCACCAACGCGGTCCAGCGCGCAAAGCGCTGCATGGCCGCCGCACTCCAGGCCTGCGCACCAATGACGACACCCAGGTGATTGCCGCCGCCGGGAGTGGCGGCAAAGACGTCCAAATGCAGGTAGCGGAGCTGAGTCATGATGTAGTTCGTGGTGCGGCAAGCATGCGTGGAGCGGCGGATGATAGCCGCGTTCGGGCCCGACGGTGGTGTTGCGCGTGATCATGCGCGTCCATTCATTGCGCGGTGCGTGGCGCCACGCGTGGTCATGGTCGACAACGTGTCGCGTTGTCGCCAAGATGTCGAGCTTTGCATTCCGTTGCGGGAGCTTCCGGTGCCGATCACCCTGATCATCATCGCCGTCACCAGCGTCGTCTCGTTCATGGCGTTCAAGAACAGCCGTTTGCTGAACGACCTGCTGCTATGGCCACCGGCAATCACGCGCCAGCGCGAGTACCACCGGCTGGTGACATACGGCTTGGTACACGCGGATTTCGGCCACCTGCTGTTCAATATGGTCACGCTGTTCTTTTTTGGGCGCGTGATGGAGAGTTTCTTCAGTGCCCGGCTGGGCGTATTCGGTTTTGCGTTGTTCTATATCGGCGGTCTGGTGGTGTCGATCCTGCCGACCTATCTGAAGAATCGGGGCAATCCGCAATACCGCAGTCTGGGAGCATCTGGTGCTGTATCGGCAGTGTTGTTTGCGTTCATTCTGCTGGCACCCTGGCAGATGATCATCGTGCTGGTCGTGCCACTGCCCGCGATCGTTTACGCCGTGGCCTACACGGCGTATTCGATCTACATGGATCGGCGCGGTGGCGGCTACGTCAACCACAGCGCGCATTTGTGGGGAGCTGCCTACGGCGTGCTGGTCACGTTGCTGGTGGACCCTCGTGTGCTTCCGCATTTTCTCAATGCGCTGCAGCATCCGACATTCTGATTGCGGTGCGTTGCCTGAGCTGACTGACGATGCGCGTGGGGATTGGTGCCGCAATGGCGGGGCGTGCATACTGGTGACGGTTTTACTCACCCGCGCAGGAGAACGAACGCATGGCCATGACCCGCAAGGCGTCCGCGAAGAAGTTCGCGGCAAAGAAAACACCTGTCAAAAAGCCGCTGGCAAAAAAAGCTTCCACCGCTGGCGGTAGCGGCAAACCGGTAACACGCAAGGCGGTTGTGAAGAAAACGGCGAGAAAATCGACCGCGGTGAAGTCGCCCGCAAGCAAACGGGCAGTGGCAAAAAAAGCTGCGACCGGCAAAAAGGCCAGTATCAGCAAAACATCAACGCGCAAGGTTGTCGCCCGCAAGACTACGGCGAAGAAGGCGGCGGCGAAGAAGCCGCTGGCCAGAAAATCCATTGCGCGGAAAGTTACCCAAAAGCCCGTGGCAAAGAAGGCTGTAGCGAAGAAGGCTGTAGCGAAGAAGGCTGTAGCGAAGAAAGCCGTAGCGAAGAAAGCCGTAGCGAAGAAAGCTGTGGCGAAGAAGCCGGTACTGCGCAATACCGCAGCCAAACCGCGCGGGGCTGGACAGCCGACCGTTACGCGCAAGCCTGCTGTGACCCGCAAACCAGCGGCCGCGCCGGTGGTCGCCAGTGTCGGCGCGGACACAGCGGTCAAGCACATTACCCCCGAGGAGGCAGTTGCGCACATCCAGGCGTTGCTCGAAGCCAAGCAGGAGCGCACGGCTCAGACACCGCCCTGGCCTGATGCGGGTGACGCTATCGCGTCGGCTGCAGGCAGCACGTCGATGTCCACCCCGGCGGCTTCAGCCGGGTCGGCCCCTGCTGCAGACGATGGTGCGCCGACCAATGCGCCACGCGACGATCTGGGCAAGCGCGGAGATTGAGCTGGCGCAAGGGCTGAATGAGATCTGGCGAATGCACATGGCTGGCGGATAAACCCCCACCAGCCGTGCGCGTCGTGCTCATCGGGCGTTCAACGGCTACGCTCTAGCGTTGGTGTCGTCCCGCATGGGAGACGGACCATGAAACGCTTGCTTGCCAGTCTCATCCTGACCACTGCCATGGTTGCGCTGTCGGGTTGCTACATCGACCCGGGCTACAGTTATGTGCGCCAGAACGGTTACCAGGGAGACGCGTATTACGGCCGCGGTGTGCGGGTCTACGATGATGGCTACTATTACGCGGCGCCGGTTTACGGCGGCTATTACGGTGGCGGCTACGGCTATGGTTGCTGCTACGCGCCAGGGGTCACGCTGGGCATCAGTGGCGTTTGGTATGGCGACTCGTACTATCGCGGTGGTCGTAATGGTTATCGCGGCCATGGCAACGACTATCGTGGCGGTCAATGGCGGGGACGGCATGATGGTGGGCGCTCGCAGGACAATCGTCGTGATGACAGACGTCGCAGCGGCGACCGCCGCGACCGCCGGCACGGTCACTGATGGCGGCCTGACCGCCACCGGTCAGTAGTCCCGGAGATGGCGCCACCGTGGCATCAGGCGCGGCTCGTCCTCCTTGCGCTGGCAAGCATTTTTTTCTGTGCGTGCAGCAGTTTGCACTACTACGGCCAGGCGGTGCGCGGCCAGGGTGAATTGCTGGCGCGGCGGCGCGCGGTCAGCACCGTGATCCACGATCCGGCGACCACGCCACAACTTGCCGCGCGCCTGCGGTTGGCGCTGCAGGCGCGGCGCTTCGCGGCGCAGCAGCTGGATCTGCCGGACAATCGCAGTTACACGCGCTATGTTGAGTTGCCGCGGCCATACGTGGTGTGGAACGTGTTTGCCGCACCACGCTATTCCGTGGAGGCCGTGAAGCACTGCTTCCCGATTGCCGGCTGCGTCGGGTATCGCGGTTGGTTCCGGGAATCGGCTGCGCGGGCGGATGCCGCGCGACTTCGAGCACGCGGCGACGATGTGTGGGTCGGCGGTGTGAGCGCGTATTCCACGCTGGGCTGGTTTGCCGACCCGATCCTCTCCAGCATGCTGGACGGGGACGATGACGAGCTGAGCAGCACGATTTTTCACGAGCTGGCACATCAGTTGATCTACGTGAAAGGCGATACGACGTTCAACGAATCGTTCGCCACCTTCGTGCAAACGGAGGGTTTGCGCCAATGGCGGCAGTCGCGCGGCTCGCCCGTGCGGGATGATCGCGCGCAGGAATTACGTGACGACTTCACCCGGCTGGTGCTGGATCTGCGCAAGCGGTTGCAGGCGTTGTATGCCAGCGGCGTGGACGAGACGGCCATGGCCGCCGGCAAGCAACGTGAAATTGCCGCGTTTCGCGTGCGTTATCGCCAGTGGCAACAACGCGAACAACCACCCACCGAACGCTTCGCGGCGTGGGTGGCACAGCCAATCAACAACGCCCGGCTGTTGCCGTTTGGCCTGTACGACCAGTGGGCGCCGGCATTTGCCGTGCTGTTTCAACGCGCCGGGCGCCGCTGGCCCGGGTTTTACGCCAGCGTGCGGGCGTTGGCGCGCCAGCCGCAGGAGCAGCGTGCGCGCGCGTTGCGGGCCTTGCTGCAGGACGCCGATTGACCATATCGGCGCGCAGCTGCGGATGAGCAACGGTTGATCTGCGGCGCGTGCGCGGACACGGTGGTCATGGCGTGTGTGTGCCGGGTGCCTTGCGCCCCGCCATATGCCGCAGATAGGCCACGACGGCGTCCAGATCAGGGTCGGACAGCGCACGGGTGTCGAGGCCCGGCATCTTTGCCGCTGGCCAGTAGCGCAATGATTGCGGGTTGCGGATGTAGGCACGCAGCAGGTCAGTGCGCAGATATTCGGTGGGGTTGTGTGGAACGTTCAAATCAGGGCCAAGGGTCGCGTTGCCCTGGCGATTGAGCGTGTGGCAAGCCAGGCAGGTTTGCGTGAACACAACGAAACCGCGGCGTATCGCGCTGTCTGCCGGCAGGGACGCAGCGGGCAACAGCGCCGGGAAGCGTTCGGCCAGGCTGCCCAGCTTGCGGATCGAGGCCAGCTGGTAAGGCCATTGTTCGGGGCTGATATGCGCCGCCTGCGGTTGCGTCCATACCACGTAGAACGGCCCCGCCGTGCCATGGTTCCGGGGTAGCGCGGGCCACGGCCGGGCCGGCTCTTCAATCGCCAGCCATGGCTCGCTGTGGCGCTCGTTCAGCAACACCGCAGCGGGGATTTCCGCGGTAAAACCATCGTTGGCGACAAACTGCAGGTGGTCGGTTGGCGTGACGTGGTCGAGCAGGGCGCGCAGGGGTATCGCGCGGTAGTGCATGGGACGCTGAAACGCCACGTCAGCCGGAATGTCGATGGTGCGGACGTCGGCACGTGCCAGCAGTTGCGCCGTGCTGTAGCTGCGCACGCCATGGCCCAGATCAACCGTCAGCTCGGCGGCGGCCAAGGGCAGGGCAAGGCACAGCAGCAAACAGAGCGCGAGCAGCTTCATGGTCGACTCCGGTGAGCAGTGGGCATGGATTATAGGGAGCGATAACCACAGGCCGCGTCGCCCCTGTCGTCCACTGGTGGCGGTCGTGAACCGACCACCGCGAGTTGGCGTGACCGCGTGAGCCTGTCGCCAAGCTGAATGCGTTTTGCGCTACACGTTGAACTCACATGGTTGCGTGCACACTAACTTCCGTATCGCCGTGACGGCGACAAGAAGCGACACAGCGTATCGTGTTGCTGAGGGGCTGGCCTTTCTTCCCCTGGTGGCCGCCCGACAAACCCCGTCAGTCCTCCCCTGGCTGACGGGGTTTTATTTTGTCCGGCGTTTGCAGGTTTGTTCCTGCCATCCCATGATCGTCCACCGGCGCGGATAATGTTGCGCATGTGTGCAGTGGGTGTGCGCGTCACGTGAGCGAATAGTGATCATTGAATCCTTGTTGGATACCGACCTGTACAAGTTCTCCATGATGCAGGTGGTACTGCACCAGTATCCGGCCGCACAAGTCGAGTATCGCTTCAAATGTCGCGACCCGGGTATCGACCTGGTGCCGTGCATCGCGGAGATTCGTACCGAGCTGGCTGCATTGTGCCGCCTGCGGTTTACCGCCGACGAGCTGGATTACCTGCGCGGTTGGCGTTACATCAAGAGCGACTTTGTCGATTTTCTTGGCTTGTTTCAGCTCAACGAGAAATATGTCGAGATTGCGCCATCGACCACTGCGGCCGGCGAGATCGAGATTCGCATTTGCGGCCCCTGGTTGCACACCATCCTGTTCGAAGTACCGTTGCTGGCGATCGTCAACGAGGTGTACTTCAGGCGCACCAGCGCAGGCCTCGCGCTGAACGAAGGGCGCCGGCGGTTGCGCGAGAAGATCGCCTTGTTGCGCGACACCCCGGGCTACTCCGGTTGCACGCTGGCCGACTACGGCACGCGCCGGCGTTATTCGCGCACCTGGCAGCGTGAGGTGGTCACCACGTTGCGCGATGGGCTGGGCGCGCAACTGGCAGGCACCAGTAATGTATGGCTGGCGTGGCAATTGGGCCTGACGCCACTGGGCACGCTGGCGCACGAATATCTGCAGGCCCATCAGGCGCTGGGGCCCCGCCTGCGGGATTCGCAGGTGGCCGCACTCGAAGCGTGGGCCAGGGAGTACCGCGGCGATCTGGGTATCGCGTTGTCTGACGTGTACGGACTGGACGCGTTCCTGCGCGACTTCGACATGTATTTTTGCAAGCTGTTCGACGGCGCCCGGCATGACTCCGGCGATCCATTTGTCTGGGGCGAGAAGCTGCTTGCGCACTACCGGGCAAACCGCGTCGATCCGCGCAGCAAGGTGCTGGTCTTCAGTGACGGGCTGGATATCCCCGAAGTGATGCAGCTGTATGCCCACTTCCGTGGGCGTTGCCAGCTGGCGTTTGGCGTGGGCACCAATCTGACCAACGATGTCGGGCCGGCCGCGCTGTCCATCGTGATCAAGATGGTCCGCTGCAATGGTCAGCCGGTGGCCAAGTTGAGCGACTCGCCGGGCAAGGCGATGTGTGACGACGAGGCCTATGTCGCCTATTTGCGCCGGGTGTTCGAGCTGCCAGCGGAGCAGGGAACTTGACGCGCCAGTTGGGTGCGGATGTGTCGCGGCGGGCATGGGCGCAGTGCGGCCACCGACCTCATCACGAGCGATGACGTAGACTCAAGGGCCGCGATCCAGAACGGAGTCACATCATGTCCAGCGTTTATGATTTCAGCGTCCGTGACATCGACGGCAATGCGCGCTCGCTGGGCGAATGGCGTGGCAAGACATTGCTGATTGTGAACGTAGCGTCCAAATGCGGGTTTACCCCGCAATACAAAGGGCTGGAGAGCCTGTGGCAGGATCAGCGCGATCTTGGTCTGGTGGTGCTCGGCTTCCCGTGCGATCAGTTTGGTCATCAGGAACCGGGCGACGAGGCGCAGATCAAGGAGTTTTGCAGCACCCGTTACGACGTCACCTTTCCCATGTTTGCCAAGTTGGAAGTGAACGGGGAACACGCCGATCCCCTGTATCAGTGGCTCAAGAGCGAAGGCAAGGGCGTGCTTGGCAGCGAGTCGATCAAGTGGAACTTCACCAAGTTTCTGATCGATGCCGAAGGCCAGGTGGTGAAGCGCTACGCCTCGACCGATTCGCCGGAGAAGATTGGCAAGGAAACGCTGGCGCGCTTGCAAGCCTGAGCGATGCAGTGGCGAATGCGGCCTTGCCCACGCCCGCGGCCGGCGTCTGTTAATCTTGCCCATTCCTGCCAGTGCACGTTCCAGGCATTGGCAACCACCTACCTGTACGCGGGGACCCCATGCAGATTGCTGCACAAGCCGTGGTTGCGTTTCATTACACGCTGACTGATGACGCCGGTCAGGTCATCGACAGTTCCGCAGGTCACGAACCGCTGACCTACCTGCATGGCAGCGGGCAGATCGTGCCCGGGCTGGAGCGGCAGATGGAGGGCCACAGTCATGGCGACAAATTCAATGCGGAAGTAAGCGCCGAGGAAGCTTATGGCGAGCCTCACCCGGAGTTGGTGCAGCAGTTGCCACGCAGCGCGTTTCCCGGCGTTGATGACATCCAGCCAGGGATGCGGTTCCAGGGGCGCAGCGCACAAGGCGAGCTCAACGTTACCGTGACCAAGGTCGAGGGCGATACCGTTTTCATCGATGGCAATCATCCGTTGGCTGGCAAGACGCTGCACTTTGCCGTTGAAGTTGCCGACGTTCGCGCGGCAACGGCCGAGGAGCTGGAGCATGGTCACGTGCACGGTGCAGGTGGCCACGCTCACTGAGCCGCGAATGCGTGGCGTGCACGCAGCCGGTCCGCGGGGTCAGTACCAGTCGAGCAACGATATGCCGACGCCGGCGTAGGTCGCGTTGTGGTTGTAGTCGATCAGGCTTTCGCCGTAGCCCTTGAACACCTCGGCGTAGCCGCGCACGTTGCCCGCCAGCGGAAAACTCCAGGTAAAGCGCGCGGCGCCGTGGCTGTGCGCCCCGCCGCGCAGTGAATGGCGCAGCAGCATGCCGAACTCCTGCCCGCGCCACTCATGCACGATCTGCACATCGCCGCGCCCCATGTAGTCGCTGATATCCGGGTTGTCGTCATCGCCTTCCGGTTCGGGTATACGCCACCACGGACGTACCGTTACTACCCAGTTGTCACGTTCGAAACCGACGCTGGCAATGACCCGGTTCCAGTTGCGTGACAACGGATTGCCGCGACCGTTGGACTGGTGACTGATGCTGACGCCGAGCAAGCGACCGTCCCAGCCGAGGACGTGATAGTTGGTGTTGAACACCAGCATCGCTTCAGGCTCGTAGTTGGTTTCGCGAAATGGACGTGACAGTGTTTTGTTGTAGACCTGCCAGCGCGATGACTGCGTGTAACCGATCCATAGGTCGCCCACGTCATTGAATATGCCCTGCCACACCTTGGTCTTCATGCTCAACTGGAACTTCGTTTCGGCGTTGTCCAGTTGCTCGCTGTTCGTGACCACGTTGTTCGGGTTCGTGCTGCGTGGCCGGTCGTTCCGGTGACTGGTGACAAACAGCGGCAGCACATATATCGGCCGGTAGCCACGCAGGTTCAGCGTCCCCAGGCGGGTCTCCGGTGCCAGTTCCCAGCGACTGTCGAGTAGCGAGAGTGGTTTGGCCACCTCGTTGTTCGGTGCGGTTGCCAGGGTCGTCGATTCTCCCGCGTCGGGGCTGAAAATATCTGGCGTGGTAACGGTCTGGTCCGCGCGCTTTTGCGCCGCAGGCAGGTTCACGCGTCCGGTGGCGTGGTCATAGCAGGCCAGGCGTTGTGCGTCGCTTTCCACGGCGGTGCACGCGCGAATGTCGGTCGGATCAGGATTTTGCGCATGCGCGCAAACGGCGATGGCGCTGCCCGACAAGGTCAGCATCACGAGCAGCAAACGCAGCGTCATCAAGGCTCCGGTGAACGTCGGGAAAGTGAAGTATGGCGTGCATCCAAGGTTGCTGCCAGGCAATGTCGGGATGCGACAGGCGTCGGGGCAGACGGACAATCACCCTTGCCGCGCAGTGAGCTGAGGCTGGCGGCACCCGTATTGCCAAGCGCAGGTAGCGGTGGCCGGGTGCCGTTCCCGCTGGTGTCGCCTCGCACGGCGGGCAGCCTGCTGCCGAGGGGCAGGCTGCCGTGAATACCAGCTTCGGCAATTCGCGTGCCGGGGCCGGTTTGCCGTGTGCGGAGCCGGGCTGGCTGTTCTCTGGGGATGTTTACAACTGCTTCAGCCACTGCTTGTATTCGGCGGCACTGATGCTGTTGTTGCGGTTTTGGTCGGCGTTGAGGAAGTCATTCACCAGCGGTGGATAGGCTGCTGCCTGGTCTTCCGTAATGACCTTGCCGCCGCCGGACAATTGCTGGAACGATGGTGCAGGCCCGACAATGGGCGCGGGTGCCGCGACGCTGCGGACGGTGAGCTCACCTTGCGGTGTCTGATAGGTTGCGGTGTTGCCGGTGTTGCCAGTGTCGCCGGTGTTGCCAGCGGCGCTGGCGGGCATGGTGGCTGGTGCGGGTGGCATGGCTGGCGCGGGCGGCGCGGCTGGCGCAGGCGGCATGGCTGGAGTGGCTGGATTGGCTGGAGTGGCTGGAGTGGCCGGAGTGGCCGGAGTGGCCGATGTGGCTGGCGGTGGTGGTGGCATTGGGGGGGCCGGTGCGGCTGGCG
>DATCWU010000050.1:0-24209 GCA_036566165.1 Rhodanobacter sp.
GCTGTCATATACCTTTGCCTGGAAGCTTGCAAACGCTGAGCGTCTCCGGCGTTTCTCAAACCCACGCTTCTCGAACAGACGTTCCATTTTCAACGCACCGAACAGCGTTCTGCTGCACGCATTGTCGCGGCAATTGTCGCGGCGACTCATTGATGCGGCGATGCCGTGGCCCTTGAACCTGAGCCAACTGCTGCGCTCGCCGTGAAAGATCGGCCCTGGTGACTGAACAGGTCGATGATGAGCGCCAAGGAGTTCATCGCCACATGCAGATTGCTGTTTCCGGGCAGTAACTGGATGGTTCAGATATTCAGTTTCACGCCAAAGGAGACTCCGCGCATGGCCGCTCCCAGGCTACGGTCAGCTCAGTAACGTTTGTATGTCGGAACGTACCTGTGCGACGCGAGCTGGAAAGACCACTGCACATTTGCATGCAGATACAACGCAGCGCACACTCGGTGTTCATTGGGGTGTATCAAGCCAGCTGTATCGGGGGGTTTTATGTCGGGAATCTCATTCGATATTCCACACGCCTCGCTGGTGATGCGCACCGTGCAGTCCGGTCTCGATACCGTTGGTGTCGCGCCAGAAATTGGCCGGTCGTGGAACCGCTGCGTGAATGAATTTGGTATTCACCCGCATAGCCCGCGTGATACCGCGGTGCTGTCGGCCAGCCAGTTGCGCGAGAGCCAGCAACAGCTTGGCAAAGTGTTTGCGGTGGCGCACTCCGAGATAGAAAATCTCTACGAACTCATCGCGGGTACTGGCTACGCCGTGGTTCTGTCCGACGCGAGTGGAGCGATCCTGGACGCCGTCGCCGATCCAACTTTGAAGCGCGAATTCCGGCAGTCCGGGTTTTGGCTTGGGGCGCTGTGGGACGAGCGCCACGAAGGCACCAACGGCGTCGGCACGTGCCTGGCGGAAGGCTGCCCGACTACAGTACATCGCGGGGAGCACTTCCGTGATTACAACGCGCGGCTTTCCTGCTCCAGCGCGCCGGTCCTGGACGCATACGGCGTGCTGCTCGGGGTACTGGATGCTTCCTCGATCAACAGCTCCGACACCCGCGAAATCCAGCGCCATACCATGGCGCTGGTCAACATGTCGGCCAGTCTGATTTCGCGCTACCAGTTCCTCACCGAATTCCCTGACGCGTGGATTCTTCGTTTCCACAGCCGCCCTGAATTCGTGGGGCTGTTGCATGAAGCCCTGGTCGCGGTCGACGGTGAAGGCCAGGTGCTCGCAGTAAACGAAAACGCGCTGTGTCAACTGGGTTTGAACACGCGTTTACGGCTGGTCGGACACTCCATTGGGGAAGTCTTCCGTTTCACGGCGGATACCCTTCACCAGCGCGCGGTGCGTGATGCTGCCACGATCTGGCCCATTCGCGACGCTGCACGCGGACGGCGCTACTTTGCGCTGGTGCAGCCGCCCCGCGCTTCACACCCGGCCACCGCGGCGGTGGCACCCGCATTGTGCATGGGCGCGCAGGGCACTGCATCAGCCGACCACCTGACCGACACCGATCCACAAATGCGCCGCAACCTGGCCAGTGGCTACCAATTGTTCGCCAAGCAGGTGCCGATCCTGCTGTGTGGTGCAACCGGCACCGGCAAGGATGTATTCGCGCACGCCCTGCACGCCGAAAGTCTGTGGTCGGATCGTGCGTTCGTCGCTGTCAACTGCGCTGCGATTCCGGAGAGCCTGATTGAAAGCGAGCTGTTCGGCTATCGCCCGGGCGCATTTACCGGCGCCACGCGCGAAGGCCGAGTTGGCAGAATCCTGCAATCAAGCGGCGGCACCCTGTTCCTTGATGAAATCGGTGACATGCCCTTGTTGCTGCAGGCACGGCTACTGCGTGCGCTCGAGGCACGCGAGATCCTGCCGGTGGGGAGCGATGAGCCAGTCCCGGTTGACCTGCACGTCATCAGCGCCACCCACCATGACCTGCGCGAGATGGTCGCCCGGCACGAGTTCCGCGAGGATCTGTATTACCGCATCGCCGGGATCACCCTGGCGTTGCCACTGTTGCGCGACCGTCAAGACAAGCGGCAACTGATACGTACCATCCTGCATGAGGAATACGCAGAAGGCGAGTTGGTCGACATTGCCGAGGACGCCTTCGAGCGCCTGTTGGCCTATCGCTGGCCAGGAAACATTCGTCAGCTACGCAATGTGCTGCGCACTGCGGCGGCACTGTGCGGGAACAGAATCATCCGCCTTTCCAACCTGCCACAAGAGATAGTCGACCCCGAAGACCCCACCACTTCACTGGCCCCGGCCGCTGGCCGCGCCGCTGCCACCCAGGAAGCCACACCTGTAGCACCACTACAGAGTGCAGAACGCACGGCGCTGCTGCAAGCACTCACCCAGGGAGGGGGCAACATCACCCGCACGGCCAATGCCCTCGGCGTCAGTCGCAACACCTTGTACCGCAAGCTCCACAAACACAGTATTTCGATTCAGCACGATCACTGACGCCGCTACGCGCAACACACGTTCCACGTCCACGGCACTTGCCGACCCAGCCGTTGCTGTTGGCACAAGCCCACTTCGCGGCCAGGAAAAAAGCGTACGCGTGCAGGTTTCGGGCTGCCGACGCGGCCATTGCCAACGAGCATCGCATCGACGTGTGTGGCGCGCGACCAGGAAGACTGCCGACGCACTCAACCGGTGCGATCTGATAGCGCCACCTGCCTGGCGCGCAATCGACGCTTTCACCAACCGCCAAAGCGTTCGGCAGCGTTATATTGCCGCTCGTTGCACGAACCCGCCCGTGGCACGCGCAAGCAACGCCGGACCGCATGCTAGCGCCCGCAGCCCCAAAGCCCCGCTGAGTCGCTGAGCCGAATTAGAACGCGTAACTTGCGCCCACGCCGAGCATGAAATTACGCCCTGGTTCGGGCTGGAAGAACCGACCGTTACTGGAATTGACGACAACGGCGCCGACGTAATTGCGATCGAAAAGGTTGTTGATGCCGGCAAACTCATTGAGTTGCCAATTGCCGACAGTCTGCTTGAACGCAAGGTGGTAATTGACCACGACATAGCTGTTGGCGAAGTCCGTGTTTTCGTTGTCAACGTAAACACGGTCTCGCCATTGCGCACTCAGCGCGGTGGAAAAGCCCAGCGGACGATACTGCCAGTCCAATTCACCGTAGACCATCTGCTGCGGCACGCCAGGCATACGACGACCACCGAACAGCCCGCCATCGAAATGCGCTTGCAGGTAACTGTAGGCCAGGTAGGCGCCGAAGCCGCCGGAAAAAGCCTGCTGCACGTTCACTTCCAGACCATGGCGCTGCGTCCTTCCAGCGTTGGTGAAGCTGTCGCGACCGTCATTGGACACGCCAACGATAATGTCGTTCGTGGTCGCTATCTTGAAAACCGCCAAGTCGAATTTAGTCGAGTTCCAGCTCCCCTTGAGTCCGGCTTCGTAGTCGCGACTCGTGCTTGGCTGCAACTGTTGATTGAAGCCGGCCTGGCCGTCCGGCCGATAGGCGAACTCGCTGAGCGTGGGGGTCTCGAAACCCTTGCCGTAGTTCGCATAGACATTCATATGCGGACTGATCTTGTAGAGCACCCCGGCCACCGGGTTGGTACTGGTAAAACTCCGCTTGCCACTGTCGTCGGGGTCGTCAGCCGTGATGTAGTGATCGTCGCTTCCGAACTTGACCTGTGAATGACGCAGGCCGACGACAATGCGCCAGCGATCAGGTTTCCATTCGACTTGGGCGTATTGCCCCGCCTGGCTGGAGAAATTGTTCTCGTTGCGCCGTAAGTCGCCCTTCACGCCATCAGCATTGACCCAACCTTTGCGCAGCTCATGCAGATGGTCGTACTCGACTCCCGCGACCAAGTCGAGCGGGGTCGCGGCGAGCAAGAAATTGTGGGTCCAGCGTACGTCGCCACCTTTGGACCGGTTCTTCAGGTCGACGACCGCGCCGCCACCATTCGCGGAACTGCCGGGAAACGGCAGGAACTGGACCACGCGGCGGGTGCCACCGTAGCCGGTGACGTGCAAGTGATCGTCCGGGCCGAACTGCTGCTCGTACACGGCACCAAGTTGGCGGTCGCGATGGGCTTCACCGGCACCAAACTTGAATACACCTGGTACCGCAAAGGATGGTTGTTCTCGCGCCTGCCGCTTGGTCAGGCTTGAGGGATCCTCTGCATAGGGCTGGTTCTCGCCATTGAAGAGCAACGTCAGCGAAGCATCCTGGTTGATGTCGTAGCGAAACTTTGCACGCAGGTTGTTGCGCTCCGCCGCGCTGTGCTGGCGGTAGCCATCGGTTTGAAAATGCGTGGCATCCACAACGTAGTTCAACTTGCCGGCAGTGCCGCCGGCATCCAGCCGCTGGATACGGGTGCCATAACTGCCGGACAACGTGGAAACTCCGAACGTCGGCCGCGCCGGACCGTCCTTGGTAAATATCTGGATCACCCCTCCCGCGGCATTGCCGTACAACGCAGAAAACGGTCCGCGCAGCACTTCGATGCGCTCCGCAGTGGCAAGATCGAAGGGATCGGTCTGACCCTGTCCATCGGGTCCAGACACCGGGATGCCGTCCACCAGCAGACGGATGCCGCGCACACCGAAGGATGCACGTGAACCGAAGCCGCGAATGGAAATCTGCGAATCCTGCGCATAGCTCTGGCGATTCTGTGCAACGACGCCGGGTATGCGCGCAAGCGACTGTGAAAGGCTGGAAGCGGGTGCGCCCTCGGCGATCTTGTCCTGCATGACAACGCCGACGGCAGCGGGTACATCGAAGTTGGGCTGCGCGATGCGCGTCGCCGTCACCACGATCACGGGCAGCGTGGTCGTAGCCAGTGTTGGCTGTCCCGTCGGCACATCCTGTTGTGCGTGAGCGGCAGGTAGGGCCAGCAGCGCCAGTACCAGCGCTGCCGGGAGGCGGCGCCACACGTGCACGCCGGCCAGACGCTGCCGGTTCGTGCCATACGCAAGCTCATTGCCGCAATGCTCAACACGCCTGATCATCTGCATCACTTCTCCATGGGGCCAAAATCCCGCATACACGGACAACGCCATTACGCCTGCACTTGGAGTTCCAAACTGCCGAGATGCGCAATCCGGAATCGCGTGCCGGATAAACCGACATATCAGCGCATCGCCATGCGCGAAGGTAGCATCCACGTTGGACTGCCATACAGACCTATATCAAGAACGGCAGGCTGACCGGCATCACGTCACCGCCGGGATCGCTCGTGATTCTCCCAGCCCTGGCCGGAACGCACGCCATATTGGTGTCACCCATCCGCGTCTGCCGCGCCACCAAAGTTGTAGCGGAGGCCGACAAAGAACCCGCGCGGCGCACCCGGTGCGACGAACAACGTGGAACTGCCCGGGCTGCTGGTATTGATCAGGCGGTTTGGCGTATCGAACACGTTGTTGCTCAACGCGCCGCTGATGAAATAGTGATGATCGAACACGTTGCTGATGTCGGCAAAGAGCGACAGCGCCCGGGTTGGCTGGTAGTGCACATCCAGATCGAGGATGACATAGCCGGGGACCATGCCGTGACGGTCTCGATTGTTCTCGTCGCCGACCGCGTACTGGCCTGAATAAGCGCGCACATTGCCACCGAACGACCAGGCATGGGAGACGTGGTATTCGCTGGCAAACGTAAACACATGGCGTGGTATGCCGGGCATGCGGTCGCCCTTGCGCACCTGGATCGCGCCATCGTCGTCAGCACTGGAGTTGTCCCCGGCCAATTCCTCGAACGCGGCATCGTAGGTCGCGTCGACATGGCTGTAATTGGCTTGCCACTCGAACCGGTTGAGTTGTCCACCGAGGCCCAGATCCACGCCCGTACGCAAGGTTTTCGGCACGTTCGCGAAGTAGCCGTGCGAGCTGCCACCAGTGAAGATCGTGAGGATGCCGTTGTCAACGCGGCTGGCATACGGAGAAACGTTCCAGTGCAACCGGCTGCCGGAAAAAACGCCGCGCAGCCCGCCACTCAGTGTATGTACAACCACCGGCTTCAGCGGGGGGTCACCGGTAAAATCGTTGGGCAGCGCGCAGGGGGCGTCGGGGTTGGCGCATTCAATCTCAATCGGGGTCGGCGTGCGCATCCCTTCGTCGTAATTGATGTAGGCGCCCAAGCCCTTGCTGACCGCCCAGGTGAAACCCAGGCTGGGATTGAAACGGCTGAAGCTCTGCCGACCGTTGATGTCCGGGGCGCTGCCGGACAGATCACTGACGCTCAGGCGATTGTGGTTGTAACGCCCGCCAATACTCATGTGCACAACGTCGGTCAGTCCGACGGCGTCCATGAAATACACCCCGTAGCTGCGCGTAGCGGAGCCCGCATCGGTCATCGGATCCAACGCAAAGGGTTGCAGACCCAGAGTGTCGCCGCGCAGGGCAACCTCATGGGGGAAAAATGCCGGCTGGCCAGACTGATTGAATACGCTGTTGCCCACGTCCAGGCTCACGCCGAGGGTGAACTGGTTGACATGGCCTGCCAGGTCCCCGTTGTCCACCGCCTGGAAGGAAGCACCGAAGCCGCGCGTGGACACGTTGCCCAGCACGTTGGAAGCGACCACGTTGTTGATCGTCGCGGCCGGGTTGTGCGGGTCATAAGCCGGCGTCAACCCGGAGTAGTAATACTGACCCAGCGAATCCGGGTTGAACGGACCGTCCGCTGCATAGCCCAGCGGACCATCCTGATCAGCGTCGTAGTCGTCATAGTCATTGGTGTTGCTGTTGAAACTGCGGCTCTGCGAAATGCGCAGATAGGCATCGGCCTGCAGCGCCCAATCCTGATTGATCTGGCGTGAACCCTGCAGGTTGAACTGGCTGAGATTGTTGACGAAGAAGTCGGGCCAGGTGAAAGCGGCCTCAGGTCTGCTCGCCCATTCGATCGGCAGGGCTTGGGTGCCATACAACTTCGCATGCGTGCCGGTGTAGCTCAGCGCGATGCTGGTAGCGTCATCGGGCTGCCAGTCCGCACGCAGGAATATCTGCTGCACGCGGCTGGAGGAATAGTCGCGCCAGCCGGTCCCGTAGCTGCTGCCAATACCGGCGTAAAGCCCGAAGGTCTTGCCGTGAACACCAAAGTCCGCATCGGTCTGGATGCGACCCCACGACCCGCCCGAAACGCCGACCGAACCACCCGGATCCGTAAAGCCGCTCTTGGTGGTCAGGAGCAGCGCACCGCCCAGCGTGTTCAGGCCGAACAGCGGGCTGGAACCTGGAATCAGCTCGACGTTGCGGACAGCAAAATCAGGGATTGACTCCCAGTTGATGGTCCCGGCAAACGGTTCATTCTGGCGCACCCCGTCCACGTACACGGATATGCCCGAGGGCGAACCAAGCAGCGGTGACAACGTGAAGCCGTGGAAGAGCAGATTGCCTTGCCACGGGTTGCCTTGCGATTGGGTAACGTTCACACCCTGGAAGTTGCGCTGCAGCAGGTCAGTCAGAGACTGCCCATGTATCTGCTCGACATCGTCGGCCTGTGCGCTTTGTACATTCAACGGTACTTGTTGCGGCGGTATGTTCAATCCAGGCAGGGGCGTGATCCCGACCACCACAATCTCGCCGAGCTGCTCCGCCGGTGGTGTGGCAAACACCACGCCACCGGACAGCGCAGCAAGAACCATTGCGCACAGCGCCCTGCTGACCGGTCCGACGTGATTGCCAGCGCAGCCCCTCCCCACGATATTCAGCGACACATGCATACCCCTGATACGACCACACAACGGATGGAGCTGGCGATAAATGCGGTAGCTGTCGCAATCGCCATCTCTGAGCACAATACCGCCTTGTGGAGCACGTCCCGGGGTTGCCACGAAACCTTCTTGGAGCGTGGATGGTAGAAACTTTCGAGGCGGGAACGCCTATGCGCGAGGACAGTCTTTCGACGCTTCTTGGCCCATAGTGGTTCCATGGGCCAGGAAGTGGTGGGCAGTGGACCACGCAGAGAACTGCGCAGCCCGGACGGCTTTGCCGCCCATGCTCCTGGGTCGGACTAGCCGACAGACCGATGGACGTACCGCCATCATTAGAAAAAGATGATTCCGCCAACGGATACGCCGTTCATGCGTACGTTGCCGCCGTTGTAGTCCTTGGAGCGGGTCTGGCTGAGCTCAAGGTCCAGCGTCACACTCTTGGTCAGTGCGTAATAGCCACCGGCGGTAATGTTGCTGTTGGACTTGAAGTCGTCGGCGCTGGGCAAGGCATCACGGTTGCGGCTGAGCCCCCCACTCAAGCCGAGCTTGAGTTTGTCTGTAGCCTGAAAAGTGCCCTGCAGCAGATAGTTGACCCCCTTCACATCACCCTGGTCGCCATCCGTCAGGATGCCGATGCCGCGACCCGTCTGCACGTTCGCCAGTACGCCAAACTGCCCGACCTTGACGCTGGCACCGATTTCGCCAGCCGTCATGGTGAAGCTGTCCGGTTCGATGGCTGATCCGACCGGCGCATAGAACCTCTGGGTCTTGGCGCCGATCCAGCCCTTGAAATTGCCGTTCGTGTAGGAGAATTGCCCCTGGATTTGCGGATCAGTGCGCGAGTCGTACAGCCCGGTGTTGTTTACGGGGCTGAACACGCCGCCGGTAAAACTGAAGCCGGACATGCCCGGTGAGGTATAGACAATCTGCCCGTAGCTGCCCAGGTACGTATACCCCGCACCAATATGTCCCAGCGCCACGCGGTCACGCTGCGTTGCCTGTACCGGCATGCCCACACCAAGCAAAGTCATGTCGGTGAGAATGGCGTTGGAGCCGAATACACCGTAATCACGGCCCAGCTTGACGGTACCGAACGCCGGGGTCCCGACCGTGAAAAAGGCCTGGCGCACATCCACGCCGCTGTTGGCCGAAAGTGCGTCGGAGGTGGCCGTATGCACCATCATGCTGACCTGCGCGCTGATATCGAAGCCTTCCTGGTTGGTGGTGAACTTCGTGATCAGGGCATTCGGCAACAACCCGTTGCCGATCGTTGTGCGATTCTTCTGGCCACCGCAGCCGAGCGCCTGCCCGGCCAGCGCGGTACCGCCCACTGCACTGCCCGAACAACTCGTGGTGGTATAGAACGCGTTGACGAATCCGCTCAGGTCCACCGTCCAGCCATCGCCGCTGAACGAGGTGGCACTGGCTGCCAACGGACACCCGGCCAGCACGGCGAGTGCGAGTGCAGCCCGTCGCCATGTCGATGCACGGCAATGCGTGTGGCTTTTTTGCGCTGTTTTACGTTGCATGTTCCTTTCCCCTCATGGCCTGTTGGTGGAGCGCCTGCATCAATGCGAATCCAAACCACGGGCGGCTGCGACATTGTCCGCAGCCGCCCGAACAGCACCCACCATCGCTCAGGCGTGCAGCACGCCAGCAGCCTTTGCCGCGTGACTGGCGACGATGTCCATCAGCTCTGGCGAGTAACAGTCATAGGGCTGGATCCCGAGCTCGCTCAGGCGAGCCCGTACGGCACCCATCTGATCGGGCTGCACGCCACCCTCGATCACGGATGACACAAACGCCGCAAACGTCGGCGGCGCGTACCCGAGCTGCCGGGACAGTTCCGGGTGGATGAAGATGAAACCGTGGAACACGTGCGTCGGGTCCGGAACGGTGTCGTACATGTGCGCGCCGCAGCCCGTGCAGGCGTGCCGGTGCAGCACTGCATTCGGGTTCACCACCTTGAGCTTTTCCTCGTGCTTGGTGACCTTGACCTTGTCACTGGGCACCGCCGCAAGCATCGAGAACATCGCGCCTTCCGGCTTCCAGCACTTGGTGCAGCCACACAGGTGGTTGAACAGGAACGCGCTGTCCACCGTTACCTCGACCTGATCGGTCGCACACCTGCACACCAGGGTGCCACCGGCGAATCCTGACGCCCCGGGCTTGACGCCGTTGTCAACGCCGGGATGAATTTTTGTGCTGGCCATGTAGGCTCTCCAATTGAAAGGTAGGTTACGGGTGTTATGCAACGGCGCCGTTGTAATGGATCACCGTGCGGATGACTTTGCCTTCGTGCATCAGCTCGAAGGCCTCATTGATCTTCTCCAGCGGCAGCATTTTGGAAATGAACTCGTCCACTTTCAGGTGGCCCTGCATGTACGAGTCCACATAGCCAGGCAACTGCGAGCGGCCCTTGACGCCACCGAATGCGGCACCACGCCAGACGCGCCCGGTGACGAGTTGGAACGGCCGCGTGCTGATCTCCTGACCTGCTGCGGCGACACCGATGATCGTTGCCTCGCCCCAGCCCTTGTGGCAGCACTCGAGTGCTGAACGCATCACGTTGACGTTGCCGATACATTCAAATGAGTAATCGACGCCGCCATGCGTCAGGTCGATGATCACCTGCTGGATCGGCAGATCGTATTCCTTGGGGTTGACGAAGTCGGTCGCCCCCATGGCCTCGGCCATTGGCCACTTGTCCGCGTTGACATCGATCCCGATGATGCGTCCTGCCTTTGCCATCACCGCACCCTGCACCACCGCAAGGCCGATGGCGCCCAGGCCAAACACCGCAACCGTCGAGCCCGGGCGAACCTTGGCAACGTTCAACACCGCACCGACACCGGTGGTGATCCCGCAGCCGAGCAGGCAAACTTTTTCCAGCGGAGCCTTCGGATCGATCTTCGCAATCGAGATTTCCGGCAACACTGTGTATTCCGAGAAGGTACTGGTACCCATGTAGTGACGCAGCATCTTGCCCTTGCATGAAAACCGTGACGTACCGTCCGGCATCAGGCCCTCGCCCTGCGTTCCGCGAATCTTCTGGCACAGATTGGTGCGCCCGGACAGACAGTACTCACACTCACCGCACTCGGGTGTGTAAAGAGGAATGACGTGATCACCGGGCTTCACCGACTTCACGCCTTTGCCGACTTCCTCGACGATCGCGCCGCCCTCATGGCCGAGGATCACCGGAAACAGGCCTTCGGGATCGGCACCGGACAGCGTGTACGCGTCCGTGTGACAGACTCCCGTTGCCACAACGCGTAGCAGCACTTCGCCCGCTTTGGGCCCTTCCAGGTCCACCTCCTCAATATGAAGCGGCTGCCCTGCCTCCCACGCAACCGCTGCGCGCGTTTTCATGATCAATCGTTCCTCCTCATCATCAACCCTGTGCCGACGTGGGTTGCCAAGGAGGGGCCATGCACATCAGATGCCAGTTTCCGGACAAGCCTGGAAGCGGTAATTCAGTAACTTGCAGCCCTCAGCTGGCCGCGTGTCACGCGTGCTGTATCAAATCCGTGACAGCTGGGTGTGCCGCATGCGGTACAGCCGCCACCATGGAAGTCACCACACGGCTTTCACGACAGGCTGCACGTAAATCCCTGTCCCGGTCGCTGCCGGGTGGCAGCGACCGGGAAACAGAAAACTCGATGGCTGGTCCGCTGCACCATGACGCCGCGCCACAGCACGCCTTTGCCAGTTCCGGGTACGCACGGCCATCGACGCAGATGCGCAGCGCTATCGCTCACGACACTCTTTCAGGAGGTGCTCAGCTGCCTTGGGGCTTGTGCCGCACCACGCCGCGCTGCGGATCGTACCCCCATACCGCCAGCCCCAGAAAGACGATGAGCGCGGTGACCACCACGCCACACGCAAGCCAGTCCATCTGCCCGTACATCGCGTAACGGATCAGATCGATACCGTAGGTAAACGGATTGATGCGGGCCAACTGGTAGACGAATTCGGCACCGGATTCCTGCAATTTCCACAGCGGATACAAGGCCGGCGACAGGAAAAACATCGGGAAAATCACGAAGTTCATCGCTCCGGCAAAATTCTCGATCTGCTTGATGTAAACGGACACCAGCAAGCCCATCGCGCCCAGCATCAGCCCGGTCAGAAACATGGCCGGCAACGCCAACAGCAGGCCGGGCCACCACGGCAGGTCGAGCTGGAACATTGCGCAGACCGCGAAAAACGCATACGCCTGCAGGATCGACAGGAAGGTACCCGCGAGCAGCTTGCACGTCAGCAACACCGAGCGCGGCAGCGGTGCCGTCAGCAGCAGCCGCATCAATCCCATCTCGCGGTCGTAGACCATCGCCAGCGAGGACTGCATGCCGTTGAACAGCAGGACCATGCCCACCAGCCCTGGCACGACGTAGACCGGGTACTCGATATAGGTTGAATACGGCGGAATCACGGAGACGCCGAAGACGTCCCGGAAGCCAGCCGCAAAAATGAGCAGCCACAGGCTTGGCCGTACCACCGCGGAGAGTAATCGCCCACTCTGGTGCACGAACTTGATGGTTTCGCGCGCGGACAGCGCGACCAACGCCTGCAGGACATGGCTTACGGTCGACATGGCAGAACCTGTGCGCAGTGCCCGGACGCGAGCTTGCCACCGGCCTTGGCGGGACCGGTGTTGCAGGCACGCGCGCCTGCGGTCAACAGCCGCACGGCAAGGCGATGCAGCACTCGACGCCGCGGCGGCATCAGACGGTCTCCTGTTTTTCTGTCGGCGCTTCACCGGTCAATTTGAGGAAGGCGTCGCGTAGCGAATGACAACCGGTCTGTGCACGCAACGCTGCCGGCGTGCCGTCAGCGACCCAGCGGCCATTGTGCAAGATGATGGCCCGGTCGGCAGACTCGGCCTCATCGACAAGGTGTGTCGCCCACAGCACGCCCACGCCACGATGCGCGCACAGCCCGTGGACGTACTCCACCAGGTGTTCGCGCGAGGCGGGATCGAGCCCTACCGTGGGTTCGTCCATCAGCAGCACCACTGGCTCGTGCAGCAGCGCCCGAACCAGTTCGACCTTGCGGCGGTTGCCGCCCGAAAGCGTCCGGGCCCTGTCCTTCGCCCTCGCGGTCAGGCCGATGCGGTCCAGTTCCGCTTCGATTCGGGTGCGTGCTGCGCGCCCCATGCCGTGCAAACGTGCATGGAAACGCAGGTTGGCAAGCACGCTCAGATCCAGATCAAGCGCCGGCTGCTGGAACACCACACCGAGACGTGCGAGGGCCTGCCGGGACTGGTGGCGCATGTCGAAACCAGCAACTTCAATATCACCGGCATCGGGCACGAACAACCCGGTGAGCAACTGGAACAGCGTACTTTTTCCGGCGCCGTTCGGCCCGAGCAGGGCCACGAATTCGCCGCGCGCAACACTGAGGGACAATCCGTCCAGCGCCTTGATCGAGCCATAGGATTTGCTTACTTCGTGAACCGCGAGCGCGAGCGCAGGCACGGAATCCCCGTGCACCGGGTGCTCGACAGCGGGCCTGTTTGTCTGCCTGGATGCGTTCATCGCAGCACAACGAATATCGCCAGAAAGGCTTGGGGTTTCACGGACCTTCCTTGCCAGACGAGGTCTCATCCGCATCCGCGCCGGGCGCGCCGGAAAGCAACCGTGGATGGCGTGCCAGCAGCCGGCGGCTGAGTGCGGCAACCTCAGGACTGTTCAGATCGTGACTGCCAGTTTGCTCGACACGATAGTCCAGTACAACGCGTGCCGGCGTACCACCGAGAAACAATATGCGATCAGCGAGCACCAGCGCCTCATGTACATCGTGGGTAACAAACAATACCAGTGGCCGCACCCGCGCGCACAGCCGCCGCAACAACCCGCGCAGTTGGTCGGCTGCCGGCAGGTCGAGCGACACGAACGGCTCATCCATCAGCAGCAACCAGGGCTCGACCACGAACGCCCGTGCCAACGCGGTGCGCCGCTGCATGCCGCCGGAAAGCTGGTCCGGCCAAGTATCTCCGGAAGTGCCCAGCCCGACCTCGTCAAGCGCGCTGTCCGCACGCGAAACATAGCTGCGATCACGCGCCAGACGCCCGGCTTCCGCCAGCCGCACGTTGTCACCGACCGTGAGCCACGGCATCAGCCGTGGTTCCTGGAATACCATGCCCAAGCCGGGAGGCGACTGACCGGGCGCGGCCAGGGGCACGCCGTCGTAGACAATCGCCCCCGTGTAGTCGGCGTCCAGACCGGCCACCATGCTCAGCAGTGTGGTCTTGCCCACGCCGGACGGCCCGACGATGGCGACAAACTCACCCGCGGTAATGGTGACGTCGATATCGGCTAGCACCGTCCCGCCGTCGAAACGCTTTTCGCTGACACGGATGTTCAACCCTTTCATCCGCGCCACCGCATCAAGTGCTTTTCGAGAGGCCGCATCACACCAGCTTCGATGGCCATGACGACAGCAGCAAATACCAGCGTATACGCCAGAATACTGGTGATGTCGAAAAACTGGAAAAATACGGACAATTCAAAACCGACGCCATTGCTGCGTCCAAGCAGCTCGGCAACCAGTACGATCTTCCAGATCAATGCCAGACCATTGCGGGCAGAGGCAATGAGGTACGGATAAAGCTGGGGCAGGATCACTCGATACAACGTCACTGTACGCGGGACGTGATACACCTGCGCAACCGCCAGCAAGCGCGGGTCGATCGCGCGCGTACCTTCGCGCGTTGTCACCACCACGACCGGGATCTTGTTGAGGGCCACGGCCACGATCACGGCGACTTCCGTAAGCCCGATCCACAGATAGCACAAGATGATGATGACCAGCGCCGGGATATTGAGCGCAAGCACCAGCGGCCCATCCAGCAACAGGTTGAGCTTGCGCGAACGGCCCATCATGAAGCCGATCACGGTACCTGCGGTCATGGCCACGACGAACGCAGCAGCCACCCGCGCCAGCGTGATCCCCAACTCCAATGGAAGCTCGCCGCTGCGGGTGTAGCGATACATCGCGGCCAGCACCGCGACTGGCGTCGGCAGCATGTTGCTGCCCGCAAGTCGCGCCACAATTTCCCAGACCACCACCAGGCCAATCAGCGACGCGCTCCGCCACAGCCAGCTCTGCCCCAACGCTAATCGGAGCCCGCGCCACCCTGTCTGCGCCACGGCGCGCGGCTCCCTCGTTCGGGACACGTCGTCCGGGGCAAGGTGCCGACGGATAAATCTCATGGCCGACGGAATCCGCTCCAGAACACATCCGGTGGCAACTCCTTCATCCCCCCGGTGAGCTGGCCGTGGCTTTCCTTGGCAACCAGATGGAACAGTTGTTCGGCGGCGTGGATTTGCGGCGCGCCAAACTGATTGACGATGCCGTCCCGGTAACCCGTGCGGATCGCGGCGAACACGGCTGCGTTTTCAGGTTTGACCTTGCCTCGCAGCGGCTGCCAAGCCGCATCGGAGCGGGCCAGCTCCTGCTTGGCGTCATACGTGGCGGCAATGAAGGCCCGCAAGGCGTCGCCATGGCTTTCCGCCCAACGCTGCGAAAATACCCAGCCCAGCAGTGGCGGCACGGTCTTCACGCCAAGCCCCTGCAGCATCTGCTCCACCGTGATCACCGGCAGCATCCCATGGGCAAGGAGGCGGGCGTTGTATTGCCAGAAGTTGATTGCGGCCGGCAGCGCGCCAGCCAGCACCAGATGATTGATCAAGGGCGCTGCGGCAAACTGTGGCCGCGCGGCCGACATCAGATCGATACCGTACTTCTTGCGCGCATACACGCGCGCGATCAACCAGCTCTTGTCCACCGGACCGCCGGCGACGCCGACTCGTTTGCCTTTGAGGTCGGCAAGCGATTTGATCCCCGCCGCCGGATTGGCGATGACGGCGCCGACCGTCTTCGAATACGGGACAAACTGGTATTCCTGGCCGTGGGATCGCAGTGTTGCGACCCAGATCCAGTCCGAGACGACCAGATCGACCTTGCCGCTCAGCAGCGCCACCTTCATGGCGTTTTCGGACGCCAGCGGCACCACCTCCAGCCGAATGCCGTGATTGCGGGCGAGGCCCAGCCTCTGGACCGTATCGATTTCCCAACCGACCGAGCCGAACTCAAGCACCCCGATCCGCAGTTCGGGGACGTCGTGCGCAACCTCTGCGCGTGCGGCGGCACTTGGCATTATCGTGAGGAGCGCGGCACATATCAGCGCAAACACGCGCGTGATGAAATCAGTCGACGCCATGTTCACTCACCTGCCAGCCCTTCATGTAACCACCTTCCCTACCCATCCCGATGCATCATCCCGGGCTCTTTCGAGCCGGGTAAACCTGATCTCCATGCAGCGTAACTGTGCGCGCGGGCCGTGGCGCGAGAGTCGACTCGCACAAGTTCCGGGACAGAAACCCTATACGCGGCTGCATCGGTTGATATCAAGCCAAAAGTTCGAATCAAGCCCAACATGGGCCGGCGAGCGACCCTGCGGAAGTGGCGCGGGTGGCGATGGATTACCGTCGCGCGTCGCAACCGTGCATCGTGGCGGTACGCACCTGCACCCGGGTTGACGGCACCCCGCGGACCGGCAAGCGCAACAACGTCGAACGCGGGCGACCAGGCGCAGCGTGAAGATGGTCGATGATCGCGACCACGATCGCGACCAAAGCGCACCCATCCGCTGCGAATTCGCTGCCGCGTCCACCACAACCGCGACATCTCACGCGCCGCCGGCGTGGGCGCCAACCCGTCCGTGTTGCTGCCTTGCACTTGCACCACCCGCGATCGGCACCGCCTCGTACAGCCAAACCGGAGCTGTCGGTCCATCCCGTTTGGCTGTGGCTGCCTAGCTGCTGTGCTTCACGTTTATCGATTTGATCCAGGTGACGATCTTCCAGAGTTCGCCTGCCTTCATTACCGTCGTGCCGCCCTGCTGCGGCATCAAGGCGGGAGTCTCCTGATTGACTCTCGAGTACCCGGCTTCCTGCAGATGCTTGCTTCCCAGTGTAACGAGCCGGAATAGCGTGTCGTCGCTCTCACCGTAAATCCATACGCCGTTGTTGAGTGGCGGACACATGCCGCCGCCGCCATTGCCGCCGTGGCAAGCATTGCAGCCGTGATTGAGAAACTGCTTGTGACCCTCAGCGGCTACGGTGGCGTTTGCCGGATCGTACGGATCCTGCAAGGTACCCTTCGCGGCATTCTTGACCACGTCCACTGGATTTTCATCGTATCCTTTTATCTCCTTTACAACTTCCTGCTTGGGAACCGCGTTGGTCCAGGTCCCGTCCGCGACTTTTTCCTGCAAATCCAGATATTCGACCCGATCCAGCTGACCGTCACCATTCGCATCGGCGGCCTTGAAGTTCAGATTCGGCATGGCGGCGAGGGCTTCTTTTTCTGTCACCATCCCGACATGGCCCGTGTCCATCGACTCATACGTCGCCGGCACATGGACGCTTGCGGCGCTGGCCGGGCCATCATTGGCAAGCGCCAAACCAGCGCCGGCCAAGGCAACGGCAACGGCGGCTGCAGCGGTGAAGCCATACACAGTCTTGCGGAACATTTGCGTCTCCTTCGAATACCAATTAAGAATCAACCTCTTCCGATGGTGCTTGCGCACCACCGTAGCGCGACGTCGCGAGGCGACCGGTCACGGCACGACCGCGATACCCCACGGCAAGCGACCGACGTGCACCGAAACCTCTGGTTTGAGCGATTTGACATCGACCACCGTTACATCGTTGGTGAAGCCGTTGACGGTGTAAAGCTTCGAACCATCGGGAGACAGCGCCATGTGCCAAGGCCGTTGTCCCACGATGATGTAGTCGCTTACTTTGTAGGTCTTGGTGTTGACGACGGCAATGTGGTTCGCAGGTCCGAGCGCGACGAACGCTGCCGAGCCATCCTTCGACATCGCGATACCAACCGGCTGAATGAACTCGGCACGCATCCCGGGAATCGCAAAGCTGATCGTATGCACGACCTGATGGGTACCCACATCAATTACCGATACCGTGCCGCCGACCTCCGAGGACGCCCAGACGTAGCGGCCGTCGGGCGTGAACGTGACCACGCGCGGACGCGTGCCAACCAGTACGCTGGCGACCAGTTTCAGGGTCTTGTTGTCGATGAAATGCACCAGGCTGCTGCCTTCGGCGGTCGCCACCGTGATTTGGTTGTTCGGGCTGACGCGCATGCCCTCGGGTTCCGCGCCAACCGGAATCTCGGCAAGCAATTTGCCGGTCTCCGCATTCAGTACGGTGACCTCCGCATTGTCCTCGTTGGCGATGTAAACCCGGTTGCCGTTGTTGCCCAGAGCCATCAATTCCGGGTCCGACCCCGATGGCAGATGACGCGTCACGGCGAGCTTGGCCACATCGATGACATCGATGCGGTTGCTGTCACCCACGGCCACGTACACCCATTTGCCATGTGGCCCTGCCACGATGCCGCGCGGCCGCTGGCCCGTGGGTATGGTCTTGATCGTCTTCAGCGTATTGCTGTCCAGCACCGTCACGGTATTGCCGCGCTCGTTGCTGACGAACAGCATCGCGGACCACGCAGGTGGCGCCGCAAGCACCAACAGCAGCAAACCCAGCGCAGCCTTCCGCGGGTGCCAACGATGGTGGTTGGCTGTCTTCATTTCGAGAACTTGCACAGGCTTTGGGGTTGGTCGAACCCCAGGGTATCGGTGTTGTACGTGGGGTGCAGAAAACCCGGTTGGGGTGAGACCGACACCAGCGACAGCTGATCCATCAACAGGATCGGCTGACGCAACTGGTTATCCCACGCACGAAAGTTCATGCCCACACCCTTGTATCCGGCGAGCTTGAGGTCGTCCGAAGTGATGTATTTCCGGATCGCGTCGACATTGTGGGCCGCGCCGTGCTTCACGGCCACCTCCAACAGCTGGGCCGCAAGCCAGCCCTCGTAGTCCCGCACCGTGATCTCGCGATGCGCAAGCTTCAGGAAATCGTCATGCAACGGCTCGGCGCCATATGACTCGTATGCCGCGCCCCAAGCCGTCGCCACCAGGCCGTCAGTACCCACGACAGGTCGCGGATCGGTGGTCCGATATTGCAGGTAGAGACCGAATGAGTTGGTCTCGTCGGCCGCGAAGGCAACGTCATACTCCGGCACGCCACGCGTCAGCATCGGCATTTGCGTCTGGATCTCCTGGTAACCGGTATCCACGCGACGCGCGCCGGTTTCGAGCTCGTACGCACGTTCGGTCACGATTTTGGCGCCATAGAGCTTGGCGGAGCGCTTGATGTCGTTGGCATACTCGATGTCGGCCGGGTGCTTGCCGCGTACGAGAAACCACCGCGTCCACTTCTTCCACACCAGATACTGCGCCAGTGCGTCGGTCAACATCGCGTCGCTCGGAATCAGGTGGAAAACACCGGCGCGACACTGGGTTTGGCGCAGCACGTCGTCCTGCGCGCGGATATTCAGGATGATCGCGTCTTGCGCTTGCGGCAAATCCGCGACCGCGAGCAAATCCGGGGCTTTCAAGTCAGCAATGATCAAGTGCTGACCGGAAGCCAGCAATTTTTTTGCCGCCGCGACCACGTCGCCATCTTGCGGCACCATCGTTTCATCGAGGACAAACTTCAGTCCCAGGAATTTTCCCGCCAGATTGTTGTGGTTGGTTCCGAGGCGCACACCGGCCAGCCCTTCGTCGGCAATGACGGCGGGTTTCAGCAGCGATAATGGCGCGGGCTCCCGATATTCCTTGCCCAGATACGCGTAATGCGTGACGACTGCGTTGCTCTTCGCCGCGCTGCCGCTCGCGTCTTGGTCACCGGCCGGCGTCGCTGAAGGTGTCGCAGCCAGCGTCAAAGCAAGCACAGCCAAGACGCCGGTGACGATACCCAGTTTCATCACAACGGCTGCACCGCAGCACCGCTCGAACGTTGGGTGGGCGCAAACCGGGTCATCACATTGAGGGTTTGTATCGCCGCATCGCTACCGTTCTCCCTGGCGGTATCGAGCGCGGTCTTGCCGTCATCGGCACGCGCGTCGACTTTCGCCCCGGCCTGGATCAGCAGACCGATCAGGGGCGCGTTGTCGTGTCCGGCCGCGACCATCAGGGCCGTCACTCCGCCCTTGCTCCGGGCGTTTGCGTCAGCACCCTTGCTGACCAGCAATTTGCTGATCTCTTCCGGGGCCACCCCATCGCTCAGGTACAGGCCGCCGTCAACCGGAACATTGCCGCTCTGCTCGGCCCCGAGATGCGTCGCCACGATCATCAACGGCGTCAGCCGATTGGCGCCACATGGAACGTTGGGCGAGGCCCCCGCCTTGATCAGCGCCGTGGCGGCCAGGAAACCGCGGTTGTCCAGCGCGATGCAGAGCGGGGTCAATCCGTTGGGATCCTTCACGGTCAGGCTGGCGCCGTGTTGCAGCAGCGCTTCCGCCGACGGCACATGATTGCGATAAGCCGCCTCCATCAGCGGCGTCAAACCGTTGCCGCCGCGTGTGTTGGCATTCGCACCCAGCTCGAGCAGCAGTCTGACGGTCTTGGAATCGCGCGCGCTGGCCGCGCTGATCAGCGGTGTCACGCCCATGGAGTCATGTGCGTTGAGATCGGCACCGTGCGCGGCCAAAAACCGGATCCGCGCCGCATCGGACGCCACTACCGCCTGGTTGAGCTGGGCATTCGGATTGGCACCCGCCACAAGCGACGCCTTTGCATCCTGCAGGGTGACGATCTCGCCTGGAGCCGTTTGCGCTACGTCGATGTGCGTCAGGTCCGGATTCAGCGGCTGTTGGTAGCGCGCGTAGGCGCTGGTTCCCATGGAATAGGGGCCGTGCGCAGGCAGGTTGCCCTGGACGACGCACTCACTGCATTGCACCAACGGCACGCCGAAATCGTCGAGGATGGCCTTGATCTTGCCTGCCGATGCATTCAGGGCGTTATCCAACGCATACTTCAGAACCACGTCGCTTTCACGCACGCCGATGGCCATGGCAAATTCCAACTGCACATCGTTGGACATCAGGTTGACCGGTTGCAGCACGATCGGCGCGTGCTTCCTGACCTTGGCGTAACCGGCAAACGGGCCCCACACACCCACCACGTCGAGTGGGCCGTCCACTACTTGTTCAACCTGCCGCCACTGCTGCCGGGCGCCGCCGTTGCTGGCGGTGTCGTAGCTGACCGTAAGGACGTGCAGACCGTTCTTGATCCCGTTTTCCGCAAGCGCCTGGCGCAAAGCGGAGGTTTGGTACACACCGACGCCAAGTTTCTTGAGCGCAGGGTCGGTGAGACTCTTGATATGGATTCCGCTGTCCTTGCGAGACGCGAAAACGTACGTCGACCGGTAGATCGGGTCACTCATCAACACATCGGAAATACTGGCCGGGATATCGATCAGGAGGTCACAGTTTCCAAGCGGCTCGGCCGCATTGCCAAAGGCCCGCTTCAGAAACCCATAATTCACGTACGACATCCAGTAAAACCCTACCGTCGTATGCATGGCAGCGGCCAGCACCTTGACGATCTGGTTATCGATGCCGTCACCATCGCGGTCCGAGAACGGCATGTTGGCGGGATCCGCACAAACCGTCAGCGGCCGTATCTGCTGATGCAGCGCGGCCTCTCTTGCGGCATTCCGTTCTGCCGCCGTCATCTCGCTGAATTTCAAATCGAGGTTGTAATAGGTGGTGTCCTGCGCGAACGCCGAGCCGGCCAGCATCAGCGCGAGGCATCCAACGGATATTGCAATACCGAATTTCATGTCATGCAGTGCACTTTGAAAGGAACTTACGCGTTCGCTGCTGGCACACAACGTTGCAGCATCGATGCCGGGGTTGCCACTTGGCAACCCCGGCAGACTTCACCATACAACTGTGTACACCTCTACAACTTGACCGGGAAGACCCTCACCTCACTTCGCGGTCTTGGCAACCGCGACCGGCTGGTGTGCCGGCCCGCCCAAGCGGAACGTATACAAGGTGCCGCCCTGCGGTACGAGGTTCAGGTTGGTGGCCTTGGCCATCGCGGTCGCACCGATCGCGCCGAACTTGTCGTTGAAGTTCAGACCAGCGGCAACCGGCAGACCACTCCAGCCACCAATCCCGGCAAACACCGACACAAACTGCTGGCCGTTGACCTGGTAGCTGATCGGGTTGCCGATAATGCCCGAGCCCAGCTTGCGCTGCCACAGCACCTTGCCGGTCTTGGCATCCACGGCGCGGAAATCACCAACCATGTCGCCATAGAAGACCACGCCGCCACCCGTAACCAGTGCACCACCCCAAGTCTGATACTTGTTGGGGTTCTTCCAGACGATCTTGCCGGTGTTGACATTGAAGGCCTGGAACTGGCCGGCAAGGCCAGGAGTGCTCTCATACATGTACACATTGGCGAACGCGTAACCTGAGCCCTGTTGCGTACTGGTGCGCTTCAGGGGCGTGTCCTCCATGCACCATTGGTTGGTCGGCACGTAGAAGACCTCCGGGTTGGCCGGATCCACCGCCACTGGCTGCTCATCCTTGCCACCCATGGCCGCCGGGCAGGCCTGCACGGCTTTGTCAACGGCGAACGGCGAATGTGCCTTGACCTTGATCGGGCGATCGGTCCCGCCGACGTCGATCTTCTCGGCCCAGTTCACAGGAACGTAGTTGTGCGCGCGCAGCAACTCACCGGTCCCGCGGTCCAGCACATACGCAAAGCCGTTGCGGTCGAAATGCACCAGCACCGGGCGATCCTTCTGCCCATCGATATCCATGTTGACCAGGACACTTTCGTTGACGCCGTCGTAGTCCCACTCGTCAAATGGCGTCATCTGGTACGCCCACACAATGTTGCCCGTCGACGCGTTGCGCGCAATGATCGCCAACGACCACTTGTTGTCCTGGGTGCCGTCGTTACACTTCTCAAACGTGGTGTACTTGCAACGATATGACGGGCTCCAGGTGCCCGGATTGCTGGTGCCGTAGTAGACCAGGTTCAGCTTCGAGTCGTAGCTGATCCAACCCCAGACCGTGGAACCGCCGCGTGTGTACTCGCCCTCGGGATACTCGTCAACGCCACGATAGGTTTTCAGGGTGCCGTGCTTCGGAACTGCCTTGTTGGTGTCCGCAGTCATGCCGACGTCCTTGGCGCTACCGTTGTTCCAGAAGCTCCAGACCTTCTTCCCGGTCGCGATCGAGTAAGCCGCGATGCTGCCGCGTGCTGCAAGCTCAGCACCGCCGTAACCAATGATCACGTTGTTGCCGGCAATTACGCCGGCGCCAGTCATGGTCTGGCCTTTCTCCGGGGACGCAAGCTTGTCAGACCAGGCTACCTTGCCCGTCAAGGCATCGAGCGCGATCAGGTATCCGTCCAGGGTATGGAAGATGACCTTGCCTTCGGCGTAATTGAGGCCGCGGTTGACGGTGTCGCAGCACGCGACGCTGACGGCGCTGTCGTCACGCCCTTCTTTCTTGACGTAGTTCCAGACGCTCACTGGATTGTCCGGGTTGGACAAATCCAGCGCCTGCACGACATTCGGCCAGCCGCTGACCAAAAACATCATCGGCTTGCCACCAACTTCCACGACGAGCGGCTGGCCCTCCTGGCCACGCAGCGAACTGAGCGACTGACTCCACATGAATTGCAGGTTGCTCGCGTTGCTGGTATCGATCTGCTTGAGCGGGCTGAAACGCGTCAGGTCGTTGTCGCGACCCGGCGCGGGCCACAAGTCCGCGTTTTGTGCGCTCTTGGTGAGGGCTGCAGACGCGCTCATCCCGCTTGTCTGGGCCGCCGCCGTTGCACCGACGACCAATCCCACGCAGGCCAGTATCGGGAAGCAAAACCTGAATCGGTGTAAGCGGCTACTGTTTTGAGAACTCATGGTGATTTCCTCTCCTCTGTATGTCACTGAACAATTATTCCGGACATTCACCCGGGGATAGTCACAAACCGCTCTTGGTTTCTGTAGCACCCCGACTGCATGGCTGCCCACGCTGTTATGCGAAGGAGGCTTCGTCAACGCGGCCAAGCGTTGGTTCTGTCAGCCTTGGTTTGGCATATCGCATGCCAAATTGGACGGGAATTTTTCCTTTTACCGCTCAATGAGTTGAAATGTGGCGTCGCACAACTTGTGTTCGGCCTGTTCGGCAACTGTGCCGTTTATGAGACAGACCGATGCACGCCCGTGACACACACGTGCCGCACGCGCTGTCGACCACCAAGCCAGGTGGCCCACTGGGTGAACTGGTAGTCGTGGTTGCAACCCGGTTGCATGGACAAGGTCAGCGCCTGACTTGCCTCACAACTTCCGGCCCAAAGTGTCCTTCCCGATTTCGATGCCAGCTGACTCAGGCCGCAATGCCCGCCCGGAGCTGTCCAACGTGTCGCAACCACCCACATTCGGGGACATCCAGTCCATATGGATGGCATGCCAGTACACGTACGCGACGGGCGTCAAGCCCCCCGCTGCACCCTTTGACCAATAACCGCGCCAGCATCCAGCTTTCATGCCCACGCCAACGCTCTGTTGAAGACTCACGCGGGTTGCAGGGAAGAATCGGCGCGTTCGAAG
>DATCWU010000089.1:0-5379 GCA_036566165.1 Rhodanobacter sp.
CGCACGTTCCCTGGCCGACAACACCTTGTCTTCGAACGTCTTCAACTCTTCGGTGATGTAGCGCTCGGCGTTCTTGGTGGTTTGTCGGCGCGTGTAATGCAGCGGCGCCTTGTCCGCCTGCGCCTTGCTGATTTCGATGTAATAGCCGTGCACGCGGTTGTAGCCGATCTTCAGCGTGCTGATGCCGCTGGCGGCTTTCTCGCGTTCCTCCAGTTCCAGCAAAAATTGATCGGCGTGCGTGGCCAGACGACGCAGCTCGTCGAGCTCGGCGTCGTAGCCGTCGGCAATGACGCCGCCGTCGCGTTGCAGCACGGGCGGTTGCGGCACCAGCGCAGCGGCGAGCAAGGCGGCAGTCTGGGCGTGGTCACCAATGCGTTCGAGCAAGGTATGCAACAGCGGGCTGTCCAGCGCGACGATTTGCGCGCGCAGTACGGGCGCGGCGGCCAAGCCGTCGCGCAGCGTGGACAGGTCGCGTGGCCGCGCCGAACGCAACGCCACGCGCGCCAGGATGCGCTCCAGGTCGCCGATGCCGCGTAGTTGCTCGCGCAGGGTTTCGTGGGCGTGACCATCGAGCAGCATGCCGATGGCTTGATGGCGCTGCCGCAACACGTCGCGCGCGCGCAGCGGCCGATTCAACCAGCGGCGCAACAGGCGGGCACCCATCGGCGTCACGCTGGTATCGAGCACGCCAAGCAGCGTGTGCTCGGTGCGGCCACCTGGATGCGTATCGATTTCCAGATTGCGCCGCGTTGCGGCGTCCAGCGCGATCGTCTCGCTGGTGCTTTCCACCGCCATGCCGGTGAGGTGTGGCAGCGCGCTTTTTTGCGTTTCCTCGATATAGCCCAGCAGGCAGCCAGCCGCAGCGACGCCCAGCGGCATGCCGGCGACGCCGAAACCACCGAGATCGCGCGTACCGAAAAAGCGATTGAGTTCGCGCGTCGCCGCGTCCGGATCGAAATGCCATGGTGGCCGCTTGCGCAGCCCGGGCAGGGCGCTGACCAGTTTCGGCCACGCCACGTCTTCGCCGACCAGCGTCTCGGCGGGTTGCAGCCGTGCGAGTTCTGCCGCCAGTGCTTCGGCATTCGCTGTTTCGCTGACCAGAAAGCGTCCACTGGACAAATCGACCCACGCCAATCCGTAGGTACCGTTGACGCCGGCAGCGATGGCCAGCAGCAGGTTGTCGCGGCGGGCGTCCAGCAGCGCCGCATCGGTTACCGTGCCTGGCGTGATGATGCGCACCACCTTGCGCGCGACGAGGCCCTTGGCCAACGCCGGGTCTTCCATCTGCTCGCAAATCGCGATGGATTCACCCAGGTGCACCAGCCGCGCCAGATAATTTTCCACCGCGTGATAGGGCACGCCGGCCATCGGAATTGGCGCGCCGGCGGATTGCCCGCGCTGGGTCAAGGTGATGTCGAGCAGCCGCGCCGCCTTGCGCGCGTCGTCATAAAACAGCTCGTAGAAATCACCCATGCGGAAGAACAGCAACACGTCCGGATGCTCGGCCTTGGCGGCCAGGTACTGGCGCATGAATGGCGTATGCGAGGTACTTTTTTCCGCGTGTACAGATGGTCCAGTCATTACCCGGGGTTCTCGATTTTCACGTATGCGCGTGCCGCGTTTGAAAGGCAGATGGCTGCCTTGTCCGACCGCGTCGGTTGCCATGCGGACGTTTTCAACGGCATGGTACGGACCGGCCGAGGCTACGTGACTTGCCGCTGAAGTCAATCTTTCCCCGTGCCGCAAGCGCGCGCGACGCGATGGCGGCGACCGCTGAAAGCGGCACACGCCCGAGCCGAAGATGTTTGCGCAGCCGATAAAAAAATCACCGTACTGTCATCGCTTGCCGAGTGTGCGCGTGCCGTCACGCTTGGCCGGAACGCGCTCAATCAAAGCCGGCATCCCCTGCGTTCGTCCGGGCGATGTCCGTCCGTCAGGCGGCGACCCGTGAGCACATTGGCGGCAATCTGGATCGGCACTGGCGGATTGCGAACTTCATGCGCCACCAGCGCCATGAACCTGGCCTGGCGATGCTGTGCCGATTGAGTGCCGACACCGGCGCGCGCAACGTGGCAATCGTCCACCGCGTTGGCCGTTTGCGCGGATACAGCGCTACGCTGGCGAGACTGGCAGGAATTTGCTGCCACGCCGTGGCAGCTTGAGTGCGTCGACACCGCATGGCGGGGTCGACCGTGCCGCGCGGTGAAAATCGAAGTTCGCTCCGCCGCCGCGCTTGACGCGATACATCGCGGCATCGGCCTGCTCGATCAAGGTCTGTGCGTCATCGCCGTCTTGCGGGTAGATCGCAAGGCCGAGGCTGGCAGACACCTGCAGCCGATGTCTGCCCACGACGCTTGGTGCAGTCAGTGCGAACAGCATTTTTTCGGCGATCAACGCAGCGTCGGCCGGTTGCGAGACTTCGGTGAGCAAGACCAGAAATTCATCCCCGCCGTAGCGGCTGACGATGTCCGAGTCGCGCACCACTGCCTGCAAACGCCGGGCCACCAGTTGCAGTACCTGGTCGCCACTGGCGTGTCCCAGCGAGTCGTTGATCGGCTTGAAATGGTCCAGATCGAGGAAGGCCACGGCAATGTGCGTGCCATGTCGACGTGCCAGCGCGATGGCGTTGTCCAGCCGATCGAGGATCAATGCGCGATTGGGTATCCCGGTCACGACGTCGCGCTGGCTGGTCTGCACCAACTGGTCCAGCTGGTGCACGGCAGACGCGGCGATCGTGTCCGCCTGGGCCACGGCAAGCATCAGTTTCTCGTTGGCCTCCTTGAGTTGGCTGGTGCTGAAATCGCGTTGTACGTTGGCCAGACTTCGACGCAATGCGGCCAGACGTGTGCGCAGCTCCTGGGCCTGTTGGTCGAGCAATGTCAGCGGCGTGTTCGCCGTTGTCTTTGCGGGATCTGCGCGCAGCTTGCCGGTCATGGCACCACCCGCGTGGGCGGCACGCTTACCACTACAGCCGCTGGCACAGCCCGGGCGCGTGGCATTCGTCTGGCGTTTGCGTCGTTTGGCGCAAGCTGCGCAAACGACATGCGAGTATCTGGCGTGGTGGGCAGGTGCATTGAGTCGGCGCCTTTTGCAGTGCGTTGGCTCGCATCTTTACTGGTGCATTGCGTTCATTTGGTGAAGATGGCCAGCCGGCCAGCGTTCAGGTTGCCAGGCTGAACGCGGCAGCGTGAATGGCGATGGTGCATACCCGCCAAGCCGGCTGTCGCATGCGGCGACATGGGCCTGCAGCCCTTGGCGCGACGGCGGGAAACAGGTAGAACGGTGCTTCTGCCGGGTGCAACTCCCCCGTTTCGGGAAATCCGTATGCCTTTGTCCACTGTCCCCGATGATGCCGAATTGCTGGAGCTGGCTGCAGCCGTTGCCCGTGAGGTGCAGCAGTGCCGGCTGATGCTGGTGACAGCCGAATCGTGCACCGGCGGCTGGATCGCGAAGGCATTGACCGATCTGCCGGGCAGCTCGGCGTGGTTTCACGCGGGTTTGGTGACCTACAGCTACGAGGCGAAAGAGGCGTTGCTGGGAGTCAACCCGCGCACTCTGGAACACGCCGGCGCGGTCAGCGAGGAAACCGCGCTGGAGATGGTCTCCGGCGCGCTTGCACGCCTGGGTGCTGGCGTGGCGGTAGCGGTTACCGGCATTGCCGGCCCGACCGGTGGCACGACGGGCAAGCCGGTGGGTACGGTGTGGATCAGCTGGAAGCGTCGCGGCGGCTATGCCCATGCGCGGCTATTCCGGTTTTCCGGCGATCGCGAAGCGGTACGCCGACAAACCGTGGCGGCGGCGCTCAGCGGGTTGTGCAAAACCCTGACAGCTTGATGCGCCGGGCGCTGCCAGAGCCACTTGACCGGTATGGGATAATGCGTGCATTCGCGCGAACCGCCGCTGATCGCAGCCCGTGAGATCAAAGCAGCGGATCATGCTCCCTATTCACGGCTCACCTGGAACCCAAGACGATGGATGACAACAAGCGCAAAGCGCTCACTTCCGCGCTCAGTCAGATCGAAAAGCAGTTTGGCAAGGGCGCCATCATGCGCATGGGCGACCGTGTCAACGAGGCCATTGACGTGGTTTCCACCGGCTCGCTCGGGCTGGATATTGCCCTCGGCGTTGGTGGCTTGCCGCGCGGTCGCGTGGTCGAGATTTACGGCCCGGAATCATCCGGCAAGACCACCATGACCCTGCAGGTGATCGCCGCTTGCCAGCGCGCCGGCGGCACGGCGGCGTTCATTGATGCCGAGCATGCGCTCGATCCGACGTATGCCGAAAAACTTGGCGTCAAGGTCGACGACCTGCTGGTGTCGCAACCCGACACTGGCGAGCAGGCACTGGAAATTGTCGACATGCTGGTGCGCTCGGGCGCCGTCGACATGGTGGTCGTCGATTCGGTGGCCGCGCTGACCCCGAAGGCGGAAATCGAGGGCGAGATGGGCGATTCCCATGTCGGCCTGCACGCGCGGCTGATGAGCCAGGCGTTGCGCAAGCTGACCGCCAATATCAAGAAGGCCGGCACCCTGGTGGTATTCATCAACCAGATCCGCATGAAGATCGGCGTGATGTTCGGCAGCCCGGAAACCACGACCGGTGGCAACGCGTTGAAGTTCTATGCTTCGGTGCGCCTGGACATCCGGCGCATTGGCGCGGTGAAGCGCGGCGAGGAGATCATCGGTTCGGAAACCCGGGTCAAGGTAGTCAAGAACAAGGTGGCGCCTCCATTCCGCAAGTGCGAGTTCGAGATCCTGTATGGGGAAGGCACCTCACGCGAGGGCGAGATCATCGAACTCGGCGTGGCGGAAAACCTGATCGATAAATCCGGTGCGTGGTACAGCTACAAGGGTGATCGCATCGGCCAGGGCAAGGACAATGTGCGCCAGTTCCTGCGCGAGCATCCGGAAATCACCAACGAGATTGATCAGGAATTGCGCAATCGCCTGCTGGTGCCGTTGGGCAAGCCGGTAGTGGCTGGCGCGGAAGAGGTTGCCGAAGAGGTGTGACGGTGGCTGCCGTCCGGTCGATCACGCGCGCATGGCCCGGCACGTCCGGGCCATGCGCGTTGTGGCAGGTGTTGCTCGCAGTCGTTATTCCATGCGTCGAGCCGCAGTGGTTGGCCAGGGCAGGGCATGATGCGGCGCCGATGCTGGCCAATCGGCGCCACGTCGCCGCGGCTGTTCAGCTGGTGCGCATATGAATTTCAAACGCCGCCCCGGCCCGAACGATCCGGCAGTGCCCGGGCGCAGCGCATACGACAAGGCGCTGGGCATGCTGGCGCGCCGCGAACATTCACGCCGCGAGTTGAAAACCAAGCTGGGCCAGAGCGGCTATGCCGGCGCCGAGGCGGATGCCGCCATCGCCCGCCTGGGCGAA
>DATCWU010000092.1:0-2361 GCA_036566165.1 Rhodanobacter sp.
TCAGATCTCCACCTGCGCGCCCAGTTCAATCAGGCGATTGCCGGGGATCTGGAAGAACGCCGTCGCCGGCATCGCGTTGCGGGACAGAAACGCAAACAGTTTGTCGCGCCACAACGCCATGCCCGGGCGACGCACGTCGGCGACAATGTTTTCGCGCGACAGGAAGAACGTGGTGTCCATCATGTCGAAGTTCAGCCCTTCCCGCGCGCACAACGCCAGCGCCAACGGCACGTTGGGGTCTTCGGCAAAACCAAAGCGCAATTCCAGGCCGACAAAATCATGGTTCAGCGGCACGATCTGGATGCGCTCTTCAGCATCGGCTACCGGTGTCTCCAGCATGTCCACCGTCAGCAGCACGTTGCGCTCATGCAACACCTTGTTGTGCTTGAGGTTGTGCAACAACGCATGCGGCACCGCATTCTGGTTCGCGGTCAGGAACACGGCGGTACCTGGTACCCGCAACGGCGGATGTTCGGCAATATTCTCGACGAAGGGCTCCAGGGCGAGTCCTGACTGGTTGATCTCGCGCACCACGATCTCACGCCCACGACGCCAAGTAGTCATCACCGCAAACACCACAACGCCCAGCACCAGCGGGAACCAGCCACCGTGCGCCACCTTCAGCAAGTTGGCGCCAAAAAACGACAGGTCGATCACCAGGAACAACGCGCCCACCAGAATCACCGCCGGCAAACTCCACTTCCAGCGCTTGCGCGCCACGACCAGGGCCAGCAGCGTAGTCATGGTCATGGTGCCCGTCACCGCGATGCCGTATGCCGCGCCCAGGTTGTCCGAGCTGCGGAAGCCGAGCACCGCCAGGATCACCAGCACCATCAACATGCGGTTGACCCACGGCACGAAGATTTGCCCGGACATCTCGCGCGAGGTATGCACGACGCGCATGCGCGGCGAATAACCCAGCGACATGGCCTCGCGCGTCATCGAGAACGCACCGGAAATGACCGCTTGCGAGGCAATCACCGCGGCCAGCGCGGACAACACGATCATCGGATACAGCAGCACGTGCGGCACCATCAGGTAAAACGGACTGGCGATGGCCAACGGGTCATGCAGCAGCAGCGCGCCCTGACCAAAATAGTTCAGCACCAGCGCCGGCAGGACGAAGCCGAACCACGCCACGCGAATGGGCTTCTTGCCGAAGTGGCCCATGTCCGCATACAACGCCTCGGCCCCGGTCAGCGCCAGCACGACACCACCGAGTGCAATGAACGAGGTATTGCCATGGCTGACGAAAAAACGCATGGCATGCCACGGGTTGATGGCATACAACACCTGCGGATTGGCGATGATCTGCCGCACGCCAAGCACCGCCAGCACCAGAAACCACACCGTCATTACCGGTGCAAAGGCCTTGCCCACCTTGTGTGTGCCGTGACGCTGCACCGCGAACATGCCCAGCAGGATCACCAGCGCAATCCACACCACATACCGCCCCAGCGCCGGTGCCGCGACTTGCAGACCCTCGACCGCACCCAATACCGAAATCGCCGGGGTGATCACGCCGTCGCCATAGAACAGCGCCGCGCCAAAGATCCCGAACCCGGCCAGCACCCAGCGTGCGCCCGCCGACTTGCTCATCGAGCGCTGGGCCAGCGCCATCAATGCCATGATGCCGCCCTCGCCCTTGTTGTCCGCGCGCATCACGAAAGTCACGTATTTCAGCGAGACCACGATGATCAGTGCCCAGAACACCAGCGACAACACGCCGAGTACGGCCGCCGGTGTTGGCGTCATGCCATGCGTGCCCAGGGTTTCTTTCATCGTGTACAACGGGCTGGTGCCGATATCCCCGAACACCACGCCGATCGCACCCAACGCCAACGCCGTGATACGGCGCTGGTTCTCCGGTGCCAGTTCCGCATGGCTCTCGGGTACGCTCACCTCACGCTCCGAGCGCCGCGCGCAGGGCCTTGCGGATAATCGCCTCGGCGCTGTCACCGTCGGCGGCAACTTTCTGCACCAGGCGTGATACCTCGGCCGGTTTGTAACCAAGTTGCGACAGCGCCACCGTCGCCTCACCGGCTGCGTCCAGTGGCGCGCCACCGCTTGGCAGCTGCGTGCCACCCACGCCGGCCAAACCATCCAGACGATCACGCAGCTCGACCACAATGCGTTCCGCCGTCTTCTTGCCGATGCCCGGGATCTTGGTCAGCGCGACGACATCGCCCGCGTGCACGAGGCGGGCAAAGTGGTCGGTGGAAACGCTGGAGAGCACGGCCAGCGCGATCTTCGCACCAATGCCGCTGACCTTCTGCAGGCTGCGGAACAGTGCGCGCTCACTCTCCCGTGCAAAACCAAACAAGGCGACGCTGTCTTCCTTCACCGCGTAGTGGGTGAGCA
>DATCWU010000109.1:0-3564 GCA_036566165.1 Rhodanobacter sp.
GGCAGGGGCGGCAACGGCAGCATCGGCGTCTTTGATGATGTCGTGATGCATAGCATGGGCGGAACCGGTGGCAACGGCGGCGCGGGAATCAGCGGCTCATCGTTCACGGTCAGCAATAGCGGGGGCATCCGCGGCGGTACCGGGGGGGCTGGTGGTGATACCTCCGGTTACGCCGGTTTTGGCGGCAACAATGGTGTGGCGGTGATTTCCACGGGTAGCAGCAGCATTACCACCAGCGGCAGCATTGCGGGCGGCGCGGGGGTGAGCAGTCAGGCGGATGCGGTCGATTTCTCGGGCGGCGGCAACACGCTGACCTTGGAGAACGGTTACCAGTTCGTCGGCAACGTGGTCAGTATCAGCGGCATCGGCAGCAATGCCACCAACGGTGGCGATACCTTGACGCTCGGTGGCGGTGTCAGCGCAACGGCCCCGTTTGATGTGTCGCGCGTTGTCGATACCCTGCCGAGTGGCACGGCCGGGACGCAGTACGTCGGTTTCAATCAATTTTCCAAAACCGGTAGCAGTGTCTGGATCCTGACCGGCAGTACGACCGCCGTTGGGACTTGGGACGTCAAGGAAGGTGTCCTGGTCGTGGGAGCGACGGGTGACACGGGTGCATCGGTTGCGGGCGGTGCGACAGTAGCGAGCGGCGCCACGCTTGGCGGCCACGGCACGCTCGGTGGCGACGTCGATATCGCCAACGGCGCCCACCTGGCACCAGGCAACAGTATCGGCACGCTCAGCATCGGCGGCAACCTCACTGTCGCGCAAGGCAGCGTGCTCGACTTCGAGTTTGGCGCACCGGCCGGCGCGCCGGGCACGTTTACCAGCTTTGGTAGCGGCGACAGCGTGCGGGTGGGTGGGAATCTCGCGCTCAACGGTGCCTTGCTCAACATCAGCAACGCCGGCGGCTTCGGCCCCGGCTTGTACAACCTGTTCACCTACGGCGGCACGCTGACGGAAACCAACGGCGGTATCGGCTTCGGTACGGTGCCGGCTGGCAACTACACGTTGCAAAATCTGACTGCCAGCAAGCAGATCAACCTGCTCAACACGACCGGCCTGACCCTGAACCTGTGGAACGGCAACGGCCTGGCCAATGCCACCCGGATGGGCGGCGGCGATGGCTCGTGGACCACCACCTCGCCAAACTGGACCGATGCGACAGGTAGCTTGACTACCGCCATGCAGCCACAACCGGGCTTTGCCATCTTCGGTGACGCCGCGGGCACGGTGACGGTGAACGATGACGCCGGTAATGTCAGCGCGACCGGCCTGCAATTCGCCAGCAACAGCTACACCCTGACTGGCGACACGCTGACCCTGGTCGACGCTGGCGGTACGGCTCCCGTCATCCGCGTGGGCGACGGCAGCGCAGCAGGCGCGGGCTATACCGCCACCATCCACAACGTGTTGGCCGGCACCGACGGCTTGACCAAGGCTGATCTGGGCACCTTGGTGCTCACCGCCGCCAATACCTACAGCGGCGGCACCGTCATCAATGGCGGCACGCTGGAAATCGCGACAGGCGGCGCGCCCGGCACGGGTGGCGTCACGGTGGACAATGCCACCAACGACGGCGCCACGCTGAAAGTGGGCGGCGGGGTGTCGCTCGGCAACCACATCGTGCTCGACAATGGTGCAACGCTGGATAACGCCGGCAACATTACCAACACCGTGGATCCGTACGCGGTGGAATCGGACGCCGGCACGGCCATGGTCGACAATCTCGCTACTGGCAACATTGCCGGTAATGATGGCGGCGTAACTCTGTTCAACGGCGGCAGCGTGACCAACGCCGGCAACATCGGTGCCAGTGCCACCGGAAGTACTGGCGTGGGCATAGCGGGAGCGACGGGCACCGTCAACAACACGAGCACCGGCAGCATTGCGGGTGATTATTCCGGCGTAACCCTGTTCAACGGCGGCAGCGTGACCAACGCCGGCAGCATCAGTGCCAGTGCCACCGGAAGTACCGGCGTGGGCATAACGGGAGCGACGGGCACCGTCAACAACACGAACGGCGGCAGCATTGCGGGTGATTATTCCGGTGTAACTCTGTTCAACGGCGGCAGCGTGACCAACGCCGGCAGCATCAGTAACACGGACGCTGGTGTCCCCGGTTACGGTTGGGGCGTGCTCGCGACTGACGGCCCAGGCACAGTTTCCAACACCAACGGGGGTGTCATTACCGGCACTGCGGTTGGCGTGCGGTTGCAACGGGGTGGAATCGTGACCAACGACCCGGGAGCATTGATCCAGACGACTGGGACGACCAACGGTGACTGCAACCAGACCGCGAATTGCGCCGTCGTGGTCTACACCGGGCAGGCAGGTTCGGGCGGTGCGCTGACGATGTCCAATGCCGGCCGCATCATCGGCAACATACAGATGGACCCGAACGCGGCCAACGTCACGACCCTGACCGCCGGCGGTTCCATCACCGGCAACCTTGACATCGGCACCAACAAGACATCCAGGCTGACGCTGGATGGTGCCAACACCACGCCACAGTTGTATTCCACCGCCGTGACAGGCACGACCACGTTCAACGGTGCGTTGACCAAGGCCGGCAGTGGCGGGTGGATCATCGACAGCGACTTGTCGAGCGTCTCCCTCACCGCCATCGCCGCCGGTACGTTGCAGGTTGGCAACGCTGGCACCGCAGGTTCGATCGGTAGCGGCAACATCGTCAACAACGGCGTGCTGGTGTTCAAGCAAACCGGCAACAACACGTTTGCCGGCGTGATCTCCGGCAGCGGCACGCTGACCCAGAGTGGCACGGGCGTACTCACGCTTTCCGGTGCCAACATCTACACCGGTGGCACCGTAATTTCGGCCGGTACCTTGCAGGGTGATACCACCAGCCTGCAAGGTGGCATCACCGACGACGCCGCGCTGATCTTCAACCAGAACAGTGCCGGTACGTTTGCCGGCGTGGTCTCCGGCAGTGGCGCACTGAGCCAGAGCGGCACCGGCGTGCTCACGCTGGACAGCAACAACGGCGGCTTCACCGGCCATACCCACGTGCAAGCCGGCGGCCTGATCGTTGGCGGCGTCGGCGGCGACGGTGCGGTGCTGGGTGGCAATGTGTCGGTCGACAGCGGCGCCACGCTCGGCGGTCACGGCACGCTCGGTGGCGACGTCGATGTTGCCAGCGGCGCCCACTTGGCACCGGGCAACAGCATCGGCACGCTCAGCATCGGCGGCAACCTCACTGTCGCGCAAGGCAGCATGCTCGACTTCGAGTTTGGCGCACCTGCCGCCGCACCGGGCACGTTCAGCGGCTTTGGTAGCGGCGATAGCGTGCAGGTGGGTGGCAATCTCACGCTCAACGGAGCCCTGCTCAACATCAGCAATGCCGGTGGCTTCGGTCCCGGCTTGTACAACCTGTTCACCTACGGCGGCACCCTGACTGAAACCAGCGGCGGTATCGGCTTCGGCACGCTGCCGGCGGGCAACTACACGGTGCAAGAACTGACCGCCAGCAAGCAGATCAACCTGCTCAACACGACTGGCCTCACCTTGAACCTGTGGAACGGCAACGGTCTGGCCAACGCCACC
>DATCWU010000120.1:0-4257 GCA_036566165.1 Rhodanobacter sp.
GACCGGTGCTGACGTTGATGTCGGACTGTGCGTCGGTGCGCTGCTCCAGCTCTTCTACCTTGGCCTGCAGCGTGGCGAGCTGTGCTTTCAGCAGTTCGACTTCGGCGTTGCTGGTCGGCGATGACGCCCGGTTCTGCGCCGGCGCCGCCGCGACCGTGAAGCTGGTAACCCCAAGGCCAGTGGCAATTGCCACCGCAATCAGTTTGGAACGCATGTCATTCTCCGCAAGTGGGTGGAAAACCTCTCGATCGCCCCCTCGACCCGAAGGCTGGTTAGCGATTGGTTAACAAGTCTGGCGACGGATTTTTACGGCGGGATGCAGATTTGATGACAGATTCAAGACAGCGCCTGCCGCGCAAGTGATGCGACCGGAGACGCCCGCAACGGCCACCCGAGTCACCAGGCTCGGCTCTTGCTGAACGGCAGTCACTACCGGGTTGCCGCGATGCGCAGCGCGCCCTCCGGCGGCACTGTGACCCGGCGCGAGCACCGATGAAAATGGAACCGTGGGTGTAGCAATCGCCGGTCCATGGACGGACGGGCACATTGCCTACCCGATACGCTTTTTGCACCGGGCTGGATCGGCGTTTCCAGGGTCCGGTTGCGGCCTCGCGAGTCGGCTCGGCTACACCGCAAGTGACATCTTGTCATCTTCCTGCAACATTCATTTCATTCAATGGCAACACGAAAAGCCTGAAATGGCGGGGTCGCATCCGACTTCCCTTCAAGGAGCTACCGTGATGACCATTCGCAAATCTCCGCTTCGCTTCGCCGCCGCTGCCACATTCGTCCTGGCCTCCGCCTTCGGCGTGAGCGCCCACGCCACCGACATTACCGGTGCCGGTTCCAGCTTCGTCTACCCGGTCATGTCCAAGTGGTCCGCGGCGTATGCCGAAAAAACCGGCCATCGGCTCAATTACCAATCGGTGGGTTCAGGCGCCGGCATCGCGCAGATCAAGGAAAGCACCATCGACTTCGGTGCCTCCGACGCGCCGATGAAGTCCGGTGACCTGCAGAAGTTTGGCCTCGGCCAGTTTCCGCTGGTGGTCGGTGGCATCGTCCCGGTTGTCAACATCGCCGGTGTGCAGGCCGGCCAGATCAAGCTGGACGGCACCACCTTGGCCGACATCTTCCTGGGCAAGATCAAGAACTGGAACGACCCGAAGATAGCCGCGCTGAATTCCAGCCTTGCCCTGCCTGCCGGCAAGATCACGGTGGTGCATCGCTCGGACGGTTCGGGCACCTCGTTCAACTTCACCAACTACCTGTCCAAGGTCAGCCCGGAATGGGCGGGCAAGGTGAAGTTCGGCACCGCCGTGGAATGGCCGACCGGCGTGGGCGGCAAGGGTAACGAAGGCGTATCGCAATACGTCAAGCAGATCAAGGGTTCGATCGGCTACGTCGAATACGCCTACGCGGTGAAGAACAAGATCAGTTGGGTTGAACTGAAGAACGCCGCCGGCCATGTCGTGGCGCCCAACGCGCAGAGCTTCGCCGCTGCAGCCGCCACCGCCGACTGGGCCAGCGCCAGGGACTTCAACCTGATCATGACCAATGCCCCGGGCACGCAGGCGTGGCCGATCACGGCCACGGTCTGGATGATCATGTACAAGCACCCGAAAAATGCGACGAACAGCAAGGTTGCAATCGACTTTTTTAAATTCGCCCTGGAGCACGGACAACAAGATGCGGCCGCCCTGGACTACGTGCCGCTGCCACAGGCGCTGGTCAGCCAGATCGAGGCGTACTGGGCGTCCGAGTTCAAGCACTGACCCAACCCACGCGCGTAGGGCCCGCTCGCGGGCGATGCTCTTGCTCCACCATGTGTGTAGGAGCCCGCTCGCGGGCGATGCTCTTCTCGCGGGATGACTGGAAGCAAAGCATCGCCCGCGAGCGGGCTCCTACGGCGATTCGACCGATCAAGAGGCAACGTGGCCATCACTGCCAACGATTCACTTGACCTGCTCGAGCAGCACAGCCGCCGTGACGCCCGTCACGAGCGGCTGTTCCGCTGGTTGCTGAAAGGCTGTGCACTGCTCGTGCTGGCGTCACTGCTTGGCGCCGCCGGCGCCACGCTATGGGGTGGCCGCGAGGCATTCGGCACGTTCGGTTGGCACTTTCTGATCAGTTCGGAGTGGGACCCGGGCAACGACGTCTACGGTGCGCTGGTGCCGGTGTACGGCACGCTGGCCACTTCCTTCATCGCCTTGCTGATCGCCGTGCCAATCAGTTTCGGCATCGCGTTGTATCTCTCCGAAGTGGCGCCCGCGTGGCTGCGCACGCCCGTGGCCGCGGCGATTGAACTGCTTGCCGGCATCCCGTCGATCATCTATGGCATGTGGGGCCTGTTCGTCTTCGCGCCGTTCTTTGCCGAGCACATCAAACCGTGGCTCACCAGCAACCTGGGCAACCAGCCCGAGGATGGCAAGCTGTCGTGGGTGGCCGAGCACGTGCCGTTCGTGGGCAAGCTGTTCGCCAGCGACTATCCGTTTGGCGCCAGCATCCTGGTGGCCGGCATCGTGCTGGCGATCATGGTCATTCCGTTCGTCTCGTCGGTGATGCGCGAGGTGTTCCAGACCGTGCCGACCAGACTGAAGGAATCGGCGTATGCGCTGGGTTCCAGCACCTGGGAAGTGGCCTGGGGCATCGTGCTGCCGTACACCCGCTCGGCGGTGATCGGCGGCATCTTCCTCGGCCTTGGCCGCGCGCTGGGCGAAACCATGGCGGTGACCTTCGTGCTGGGCAATGCGATGACGCTGTCTGCCTCGCTGCTCGACCCGGGCACATCGATTGCCTCGACCATCGCCAACCAATTCAGCGAGGCTGCCGGCCTGCAGAAGTCCGCACTGATGGCCGTGGCTTTCCTGCTGTTCGTGGTCACCTTCATCGTGTTGCTGATCGCCCGGCTCATGCTGCGGCGGCTGGCCAGCAAGGAAGGTCGCTGATGACCCGCGCCATCGCCGCCATCGCCACCGTCGTAGGAGCCCGCTTGCGGGCGATGCCGTTGGGTCTTGCGATTTCCGACAAAGAGCATCGCCCGCGAGCGGGCTCCTACGGGTTGCCCTTGAGGAGGAGCGCATGAACGCGTTGTACCTGCGCCGACGCATCGTCAACGCCATGGCGATGCTGTTGAGCACGCTGGCCACCCTGGTCGGGCTCACCTTTCTAGCCTGGATTCTGTGGGAAACCCTGCGTCAAGGCATTGGCGCGCTGGACCTGAAGCTGTTCACCAGGATTACTGCCTACGGCGAGGACGGCGGCCTGCTGAACTCGATGGTCGGCAGCCTGATCATCAACTTCATCGGCATCGGCATCGCCACCCCGATCGGCGTGCTGGCCGGCACCTGGCTGGCCGAGTACGCAGACCACACCAGGCTCGGGGAGGTGATCCGCTTCCTCAACGACATTCTGCTGTCGGCACCGTCGATCGTGCTGGGCCTGTTCGTCTACACCATCATCGTGCTGCCAAGCACCGCACTGACACACGGGTCCACGACGTTTTCTGGTTTCGCCGGGGGCGTGGCTCTGGCGCTGATCGCGCTGCCGGTGATTGTGCGCACCACCGACGAGATGCTGCGCCTGGTGCCGTCCACGTTGCGGGAGGCCGCGCTGTCGCTGGGCGTGCCGCAATGGAAGTTGACCTTGCAGATCCTGATTCGCGCCGCGCGCTCGGGCATCGTCACTGGCGTGTTGCTGGCCCTGGCGCGCATCAGCGGCGAGACCGCGCCGTTGCTGTTTACCGCCTTTGGCAACAACTACACGGTGTTCAACCCGATGGACAAGATGTCCAGCCTGCCGCAGATCATTTACCAGTACGCGAACGATCCGGGCGACGCGATGCATGCGCTGGCCTGGGCCGGCGCGTTTGCGCTGACCATGTTCGTGCTGCTGCTGAGCCTCGCTTCGCGCCTGATCCTTTCCCGTACCAAGGTGACCCATGACTGATTCCACCCGCTCGGTGCATGCGGCGCCGACCGTCGCTGCGCCATTGCCCAAGCCGAAAATCACCGCACGGGACGTGCACTTCTACTACGCCGGTTTCCAGGCGCTGAAAGGCATCAGCATGGATATTCCGGAGCAGCAGGTCACCGCGATCATCGGCCCGTCCGGCTGCGGCAAATCCACCTTGCTGCGCATCTTCAACCGCATTTACGCGATCTACCCCAAGCTCGAGGCGCGCGGCGAGGTGCTGCTGGATGGCGAGAACATCCTTGACCCGCACTACTCGCTGAACCGCCTGCGCAGCAAGGTCGGCAT
>DATCWU010000134.1:0-6987 GCA_036566165.1 Rhodanobacter sp.
AACCGAGCGGGCTTTGCAGGACCTCAATACCCGGCTGGAACAACGGGTTCTCGAACGCACCCGCGTCGCGGAAGCGACATTCATGGACCTGCACCGCAGCGAACGCAATTTCGCGTTGCTGGTGGGCAGCGTGACCGACTACGCCATCTTCATGCTTGATCCGCAGGGCGTGATCACCAACTGGAACGCCGGCGCCGAACGAATCAAGGGATATCGCGCGGAAGAAGTCATCGGTACAAATTTCTCCCGGTTCTACACACCGGAGGATTGCGCCCGCGGGATGCCGGCGGCCACTCTGGCCACCGCCAGGCGGGAAGGACGCTACAACGCGGAAGGGTGGCGAGTACGCAAGGATGGCAGTCGTTTTTGGGCCAGTGTGGTGGTCGATCCGATCTATGACCATGACACGCTGATCGGTTTTGCCAAGATCACCCGCGATGTTACCGAGCGCAGGAAGGCTGAGGCGGCGCTGGTCGAAAGCGAGTATCTGGCGCGCGGCGTGATCGACACTGCGCTCGACGGTTTCACGCAACTGGATGAAGACGGCCGGATAGTCGAATGGAATCCGCGGGCGGAGGCGCTGTTTGGCTGGTCGCGCGAGGAAGCCGTGGGGCAGCCGCTTTCCGGACTGGTGGTGGCGGACCAGGACCGCGAGCGTTTCAGGGACAACCTGCAGCCGGCCACCATGCACGACACCTCACGCGAAACAGCCCGGCCAATCGAGATGGTGAACCGCGACGGCCGCACGATCCCGGTGGAACTCAGCGTCAGTTCGCTGTGCCTGAACGGGAATCACCGCACCAATGTTTTCATCCGCGACCTCAGCGAAAAAATCCTGGTCGAAGAGCAGTTGCGCCAGGCACAAAAAATGGAGGCGGTCGGCCAGTTGACCGGTGGGCTCGCCCACGACTTCAACAATCTGCTGCAAGGCGTCATCGGATCGCTCGATCTCATCCAGTTGCGCGTGGATGCGGGCAAGACGGCAGACGTGCCGCGCTTTGTCCGTGGCGCCTTGAATTCGGCCAATCGGGCGGCCGCGATGACCCATCGGTTGCTGGCCTTCGCCAGGCGCCAGCCGCTGGATCCGCGTCCGGTTCTGGCCAATCCCCTGGTGCTCTCCATGGCGGACCTGTTGCAACGTACCTTGGGCGAACAAGTCACGCTGGCGTTCGAGCTGGCGCCGGACCTGTGGTTGACGTTGTGTGACCCCAACCAGCTGGAAAGCGCCGTATTGAATCTGTCGATCAACGCGCGCGACGCCATGCCGGAAGGTGGTCGCCTGTTGATCCGTTCCCGCAATGTGGAAATTGATGAAGTCAGCACCGGCAAATGGCCGGACGTGCACAGCGACCAATACATTTGCATCGAAGTTGCCGATAACGGCCTCGGCATGAGTGCAGAAGTGGTCGAGCATGCATTTGAACCGTTTTTTACCACCAAGCCTCCCGGCCAAGGCACGGGATTGGGACTGTCGATGGTGTACGGCTTTGCGCGGCAGTCAAACGGTCACTGCGACATCCACAGCAAACCGGGCGCAGGCACCACGGTCGAGTTGTATCTGCCACGCTACATGGCGACCGCTGACCTGCAGGGCCGCGAGAAACCCGCCGTGCGTACACCAGCGTCGTTCGGGAAAGGCGAGATCGTGCTCGTGGTCGAAGACGAGGACGTGGTACGTCACGTGGTCGTCGAGGTGCTGCATCAACTGGGTTACACGGCGCTGGAGGCGGTCGATGGTGACGCGGGGTTGGCGGCGCTCAAATCACATGAGGCTATCCATCTGCTCATTTCCGACATCGGCCTGCCGGGTATGAATGGCCGCGCACTCGCCAACGCATCGCGCGAATTGCGGCCCGAGCTGAAGATCCTGCTCATGACCGGCTACGCCTCTGACGCAACCGCGCCCGAAGGATTTGCGGTGGGAATGGAACTGATCACCAAGCCGTTCACCGTGGAAGTGCTGGCCAGTCGCCTGCGAAAGATGCTTGGAGATCGCCACGTCGAGGATGGGCTCTGACCTGTTGCATAAGGTGGCATGGGTGCATGGATCGAGATGTTGCTAGACCGCCTGGGCCGGCGGCACGGCCAGCAAATCCTGCACGACCTTCTGCAGGGATTTCATATCCAGCGGCTTGGACATCATGCGGATCTGTGGAAACTCCGCAGCCAGCGTCGTCAGGTCACCGCCGGACATCACCACGAACGGCACGTTTCGTTCCCGCAGTGCGATCATCATCGGATAGGCACTCTCGCCACGCAGGCCCACATCAATCAAGGCCGCATCGAATTCCCCGGTCTCGATCTCATTGAGGGCATCGACGAGATTGAGGTCGACGAGCACTTGCAGCCCCAGGTCCCGCAGGGCGTCTTCCACCACCATGGCAACGACGGGATCATCCTCGACCACCAGGACGCGTTTCCCTGCTTTGGATGTCATTTGTCCGGGCTCCGGCAACGATCCCTGCTGGAGAGTGTATGCCTTCGCACGGGAAAAGGGCCATGGGCAAAATCATGGTCCGGATGCCTGATCGGATTCGTGAAAGGGCCGCCGCGCGCCACCGCAGTGGCCACTTGTGGCAACCCTTGGTCCGGGTCGGTTGGCCGCGGCCGCGAACGCGTGGCCACCCTTGATGGCCACGGACATCCGGAAGCTCAGCGCCACCTGCACAGTCGATCCGGCAATGGCACCTGGGCGCGAAAATCCGCTTCCGTTTTTTCGGCGCACCTAGGTCGCCGGCGAGACCCGGCAGTCGTGGTCAGACGTTGTCGGACCCGGTTTCCTGCTTGGCGGCGGTGGCCTTGGCCGCATAGGCGTCCTGCAGCCGATCAATTTCCTCTATGTCCGCGTGTTCCAGGTCAAGCAGCGAGTTGTCGGCCTTCTTGAGGACGCAAATGATTTCGTCCAGCTTGATGTGCACCGCAGCAGTATCAGTGTTCTGCGTATGCTGGATCAAGAACACCATCAGGAAGGTGATGATTGTCGTGCCAGTATTGATGACCAATTGCCAGGTCTCGCCAAAGCGGAACCACGGCCCTGTGGCCGCCCAGACGATCACTGCAGTCACTGCCAGAATGGAAGCGACGGGTTTTCCTGCGCCACGGGCTGTGGCGTTGGCAACGCGGGAGAACAAAGATTGCTTCATGTTTCGGCGGATTTCAGTTGCCCGAGCAGTTCGGCCTTGCGCCTCGCCATTTGTTCGCCCAATGCCGATAACTCCGCTTTATCGAGCAGCTTCCGGGCGCGCGGAAACATTTCCTGCTCCTCCTCGTCAGCGTGGTGCGTCACCAGTTCCTTGAGCACCTTGGCACGTCCAGAAAACTGGTCGCTTCCGACCGGTGTGGCCAACAGACCGGGAAGCACCAGCTCGCCGGCAGCACGATGCTCCTCCAGCGCCTCGAAATACATTTTATCGTCGTCAGACTGGTCACCCCGTGCCTTGAACGCGGGATAAAAAATCTCCTCCTCAATGGTGGTGTGAGCCTTCAGCTCTACCCGGATCTGTTCAAGCAATCCGGTGCGTTTCTTGACCGCGCGTGACGTACTGCCTGCCAGTTCGGCGAGCAGCTCTTCCACTACATCATGGTCATTCTTGAGAAGGGTTATCGCGTCCATCGAGGGTCTCCGGCGAGGGGAGTCAACCTTGCGGGAACGGCGGTGAAAGCGTCGTGCATGACAGGCGTACTTTTCATGCCCTCACAGCGGCCTGTCGACTGCTGATCAAGGGCAGGCCAGCATCGCGGCAGGGCGCCTGGCTGCGGCGGGCATCGTCGCCGGTAGCCGGGCGATGGTTTTGGTGCCGTGACATGCGGGCAGCAGAGGCGTTCCGGACACGGGTCGGGTTCGCAACCCGCCCGATCCCCGGAGATACGCGTGGTACTCCACGTCGGAGCCGGACCGTGCCAACCGCCCGTCTAGACAGAACGCACATCGGGGCTTAACCGTCCGACCCGCACGCTGCAATCTTCCTTCCCCTCATCAAGAGCAGCACCCATGTCCAATCATGACCGCAAAGATCTCGAGCATCCGGATAGCAAGAGCGGCCCGGTCGCGCCAGAAACCCCGGCGACACGTCAGCAGCGCAAGGCGAAGGAAAGCGACAATCAGGACGAGGCATTGCAGGAGACCTTCCCTGCCAGCGACCCCGTCTCGCCTTTCATCCCGGCGAAGGTGCCGGAGGCCGATTCAACCGGCGCTACGGGAAAGCACCGCATCACGCATGAAGGGAAGAGTTACGACCTGGCGAAAATCCGTCGCCGGATGGATCCCGACCTCGTGGCCGGCATCCAGAACGCAACCGGCAGCGATCAGGACTTCTTCAACGCCTACCTGATTGCCCATGCCAAAAAGTATGGCGAACCGTTCACTGTGAGTTGAGCGCAAGTGGCAAGCGGGCAGTCACGCCTGTAGGCGGTTGCGCAACTTCACCGCGTCAAAGGGTGCCTTTACCTTGGCGTCGTTGTCGAAATAGCAGTAGACGTCACGCGACTTGCGCGCCGGTGGCCGGTCGCCACTGGCGCGATACCGTGCATCGCGGGGCTGCCCGCCCTTCATCCAGGCGCGGATACGCCGCGTCCAATCGTCCAGTGCAGCGTCCGTGTAGCCGCTTGAGTAGAGCACCTTGTCACCGTGCAACCGCATGTAGACGAACCCGCCGGTGACGTCCTGCAGCTTCGGCCATCTCGTCGGCGCGTCAGAGATCACCAGCGCCACGCGATGCTTGCGCAAGAGCCGGATGAAGTCCGGGTCCCTGAAGCTGTCATGGCGGATCTCGATGGCATGACGGAGGCGACGGTTGCGGTCCGCCGACAGATCGCCGATGTGCTTCAGGTGGTGGTCATGGCGCCTGGCCATGGACAGCGCGGATTGACTGTTTCTCGGCAACATGGAGAGAAACGCGTTGAACAGGTCATGGTCGTACTTGAGACTGGGCGGAAACTGCCACAGCAGCGGCCCCAGCTTCCCGCGCAGCTCCAGCACGCCCGAGGCGAAAAAATTCGCCAGCGGCTTGTCCACCTCGCGCAGCCTGCGTATGTGGGTGATGAAGCGTGGGGCCTTCACGGCGAAGACAAAACCGCGCGGCGTGTCGCGGTACCAGTGGCGCCAGCTGTCAGGGCGCTGCAGCGAATAGAACGAACCGTTGATCTCGATGGTATCGAGCTGGCGCGAGGCGTAGTGCAATTCCAGTCGCTGTGGCAGATCCGCCGGGTAGAACCTGCCTCGCCACGGTGGGTAGCGCCAACCGGAAATGCCTATACGCAGTTTGGCCATGGTGTCCCGCGTACGCCCATCAATCGGCGATGACGCTACCGCTTTGTCCGTGGTCCGATGATGAAAGCGGCCTCCGGCAACCGGTTTGTGCTGCAGTCACTCTTTTTTGATGTCGCCGCGCGCAATGTGCAGTTTTCGAGGAGAGCGCACAGCCATGTCGACCCGGTGCGAAACAAAAAGCATGGCAATGGCGACCTCAACGACCACCACGTCGCGAAAACGGACCGCGCTGGTCGGCAGGAACGCGATCGCAGGATTCGAAGGTGAAAAGGAAATCAGGAAGGAATCCAGACGCAACACGGATACCGGCTGACTCGACTTGAGGTGCTATCCCTTATTCACTGAAGTTTCGCGCGCTGCCGTTCTTGCGGGATCTGACCCGCAACAACCGTGTCGGAAGCCGTTGCCGTCCCAGGATTCATCCGTGGCCAAACGATGAGCATGTCATTTCTGACTTTCAGCATGTCGCCCCTGGAAATCCTGATCCGGGGCAGCCTGATGTACTGGTTCCTTTTCGTGATCTTCCGTTTCGTCCTGCGTCGCAATGCGGGTTCCGCCGGGATCACGGACATCCTGTTTGTGGTCCTGCTGGGTGATGCCGCACAAAACGCCATGATCGGAAACGGCCAGACGGTTGCCGATGGGGCGACCCTGATCGCCACCCTGGTCGGCTGGAATTACCTGCTGGATTACCTCGGCTGCCGTTACACGCTGGTTTCCCGATTGACCGATGCGCCGCCGGTGATCATGGTCCGCAATGGTCGCCTGCAGGGCAGCAACATGCGCCGGGAAAACATTACCGAAAAGGAGATACGCGCCAAGCTGCGGTCGGCAGACGTGGATGCACTTGACCAGGTCAAGGCGATGTATCTGGAGGGCGATGGCTCTTTCAGCGTGCTGAAGAAGCGCTCGTCGTAGAGCCCATGCATCCGCGTTCACAAGCTGCGCACGAATGGTCGGCGAACCATGCGCATGCAAGCCGACAAACGTCTGGTTCGCCGCCAGTGCGTTTCACGTCTTTCATGGTAACCGGGAAATTTCATGCGACTGTCGCAACTCGTCGTGGCTGTGCGCAAGACGATCAGTGGGATAGGTGACGATGCGCTACTCACCCGTGCGGCGGCGATTGCATTTTATTCCGCGCTGTCGTTTGCGCCGCTGATCGTGTTGTTGTTGTGGCTGCTGGCCGCACTGCGGCCGGATTGGCAGCAACAGTTGACCGATGGCCTCGCCGAGATACTTGGCGTAAAGGCCGCCGGCGCGATCACATTGGTGTTGCAAAACGCGAAATCGACGCCGACGCTGGGCAATGTTGCCGGCATCGTGGGATTGCTGATCACGCTGTTCAGCGCCTCGGCGGTTTTCGTCCAGTTGCAGCACGCCCTCAATGTCATCTGGGAAATCCAGGCGAAGCCCGGCAAGGCCCTTACCGCATGGTTGTGGGCGCGCGCACGGGCGATCGGCCTGCTGGTGGGCATCACTTTCCTGCTGATCGTGTCGTTTGTGGTGAGCACGCTGATCCGCATTTTCGTCCCGGTGGACTCGTGGATGTGGAATATTGCCGAGCGGGTGATTTCGCTGCTGGTGTTCATCGCCGCCTTTGGCGCGATGTATCGCGTATTGCCAGATGCCCGCATCGCCTGGGTGGACGCCTGGCGCGGTGCGCTGCTTACCACCGTCTTGTTCATCGCCGGCAAGTACGCGATCGATCTGTACAT
>DATCWU010000135.1:0-1931 GCA_036566165.1 Rhodanobacter sp.
TCCTGGGCCACGGGCAGGCGGCGATCGGTGCCGAGAATGTCGCCACTCTCGCAGATCGGGCCGACCACCTGGTACAACGCGGTGGCTGGCGTACCCAGGCGCGTCAGGTTGACGATCTTGTGCCACGCGTCGTACAGCGCCGGCCGGATCAGGCTGTTCATGCCGGTGTCCAGCCCCAGGTAATGGAACCCGCCTTTGGTTTTCAGCTGAGTCACGCGGGCGAGCAGCACACCGGCATCGGCCACCAGATAACGACCCGGCTCCATCCACAATTGGTAATGGGGATAAGCGGCCTTGACCTCGTTCAACGCGCGGTCGAGTGCCACGATATCCAGCGCCACCTCGCCCGGGTGCGCCGGCACGCCGAGGCCGCCACCAATATTGAGTACGCTGATGCTGCCAATACGTTCGGCCAGGCTCGCCAGTTGCGCGTAGACCTCGCCCCAATGGCCGGCATCCAGCACGCCCGAACCAAGATGCGCATGCAGGCCCGACACGGTGACGCCATGCGTGTGCGCCAGCTGCAAAAACGTCGGCAACTGCTCCAGCGGCAGGCCAAATTTGCTGCCGTCGCCGCCCGTGCGCACCTTTTCGTGATGACCCAGACCACGCCCAAGATCCACGCGCAGCATGACTTCGCGATCGCGAAACAGCTCGCCCCAATGCTCAAGCGGATGCAGCGCGTCCAGCGTGACGGTGGCGCGTGTACCAAGCGCAAACGCATAGTCCGTACGCGCCGCGAAATTCGGCGTGAACAACAGCGGTACCGTGGTGGGCACTGCCGCCGTGACGGCCTGCAACTCACCGGGCGATACACACTCGAACGCGAAACCGGCGCCCGCCAGCGCCCGCAGGATCGCCGGGTGCGGATTGGCCTTCAACGCATAGTGCCAGCGATCAACCGCCTGCAGCGTCTGCAATTCCGCGGCACGCTCGAGCACGGTCGGCAGGTGATAAACGTAGCGCGGCGTGGCAGCTGCCGCCAACTCCAGCAGGTCCTCGCGCGAGTCCCCGCGCCACCATGCTGGTGCCAGCGCCGTCCCGTCGCCAGTGCCGTACAGCGTCTGCCAGCTCGGGCCGAACAGCGCGCTGTCATCGGTACGCAACGCCCCGGCACTGACCAGCAAATCATGCAGATGCGGCAGCAGCGTATCGACCACTTCCTCATCCACCACAAACGTCAGGTTGAGGTTGTTCGACGACTGCGAGATCAGGTGCACGCGCAAGTGGCCGAACTCGGCCAGCACTTCGGACAGGGTGTGCAGCAGCGAACGCATGCCGCGGCCCACCAGCGTGATTGCGGCACACGGCGCCATCACCTTGACCCGACACACCTTGGCCAGGTCGGTGGCCAGCGCGGCCACAGCATCGGAATCGAGCAGGTTTTCCGTGGGATCGAGCGACACCGTGACGTTGGTTTCCGCCGAGCCGATCAGGTCCACCGACAGGCCGTGGGTCTTGAAATACGCAAACACGTCGGCCAGAAAGCCAACCTGCTGCCACATGCCGACCGATTCCATCGACACCAGCGTGATGCCCTTGCGCGCGCTGATGGCCTTCACGCTTGGTGCGTGCGCGCGTACTTCCGGGCCAATCACCGTGCCTTCGAGCTCGGGCCGGTTGGTGTCCTTGATCAACAACGGCACGCGCGGCTCGCGCAACGGCTGCAGACAATGCGGATGCAGGACCTTGGCGCCAGTGGACGCAATTTCCTGCGCCTCTTCGTAATCCAGTCGCTGCAGCAGTCGCGCGCCGGGCACCTGACGTGGATTGGCGCTGAACATGCCGGCCACGTCAGTCCAGATCTCCACCCGCTGCGCCTGCAGCAGCGCACCAAAACACGCCGCCGAAGTATCCGAGCCACCGCGACCCAGCAATACCGTCTGCCCGGCGGCGTTGCGTGCAATGAAACCCTGGGTGATGAACACCTC
>DATCWU010000204.1:0-5920 GCA_036566165.1 Rhodanobacter sp.
ATTGCGCGATTGGTTGAGCCGGGGGCTGGACCACCTGTCGGCGGACCAGCGGGTCGTGGTCGAGCTGGTCTATGGCGTGGGCCACACCCTGGATGAGGTGGCGACGATCATGCAATGCCCCGTGGGCACGGTGAAGGCACGTCTGTTCCACGCGCGGGTCAAGCTGCGCAACGTCCTTCCATCCCTGGCTGGAGACTCGCCTGCGCACGAGTTGAGGGCGCCATGATGTTCCCGACAAATCCTGCCAGGGACTGCGCCCGTGCCTGGGAAGCCATGCCTTGGGTATTGCAAAACAGTGCTCCGCGCGAGCAGGGTGAATGGTTGGCGAATCACCTGGCATCCTGCGAGTCGTGTCGTGCAGAATTCACCCAGCAAAGCCGCTTGCAGCTTGCCATGTCGCTGCCTGCAGAGCTTTCCGTCGACGCGAACAGCGGATTGAAACGCTTGCTGGCCCGCCTTGATGCGCCGGCCCCGCAGGAAGCACCGCTCCGTTGGCGCGCGGGAAACTGGGTGACGCGCGCACTTGTCGCTGCCGTGCTGATCCAGGCGCTGGGTCTCGGCGCCCTCGGCGTGAAACTGTGGTCGGATGACTGGACTCCGGCGTATCGCACCCTCAGTCAGCAACCGTTGCCCGTCCCTCCCGGGGCAATCCATGTCGTGCCAGACGCAACCATGACCATGGCCAATTGGGACATGCTGCTTCGTGCGCTTCAGCTACAGGTGGTGGGTGGCCCCAATGATGTGGGCGCCTATACCGTCGTACCAAAGAATTCTTCCACCTCGACAGAGCGGCATACCCTGCAGCAGCTGCGCGCCACACGAGGCATCCGCCTGGCGGAACCCGTCACCGCCACGCCATGAAACTCGCCGACGTCCTCCTTGTCGTCGCGGCGATCGCCTTGGGCGCCTGTGCACACTCGCGCCCCGTGGTATCCCGAGCGGAGCAGGCCAAACCCAGCCCTACCCTGGTGTCCTCCATGGACAGTCGGCGTGACATTGTGCTGGCTGTCGCCAATCCGTTTACGCCCCCCGGCATGCACGCCGGCTCGAGTTCGCTGGGTTATATCCCGTCGGGGCATTACGGTGCCGGCCAGCGTGCTGCCGCAACCCTGGCGGCGTTGAAGCAAAGTTATGGATGGCGCGAGGTCACCGGGTGGCCCATCAAGGCGCTCGATTTGTACTGTATCGTGTTGGAGCCGCCGGCCGGCGTAGCCCGGGACACCTTGCTCAAGGCGCTCGCCAACGACGATCGCGTACAACTTGCCCAGCCATTGCAGGAGTACTCCGTTTACGCGGAGGAGCCCCGGGTCGCACGTCGTTACAACGATCCTTATGTCGATCTCGAGCGTGGCTTTGTCGAAACCGATGCCGCCATCGCGCACAACCTGAGTCAAGGTGACGGGGCGCATGTCGCGATCGTCGATACGGGTGTCGACATGACCCATCCCGATCTGCGGGGCCACATTCATGACACCCGCAACCTGGTTGATGGCGACGCGACGACGTTCAACCGCGATAGTCATGGCACCGAGGTGGCAGGTGTCATCGCGGCCATTGGTAACAATCATCAAGGCATCGTCGGGATGGCGCCCAAGGCCATACTCAGCGTGTACAAGGCATGCTGGTATCCCCCGCTGCCAGACGTCGGCGCACGCTGCAACACGTTTACCCTGGCCAAGGCCCTGGCAGCCGTCGTTGATACCGACACCCGCATTGTCAACCTCAGCCTTGGCGGCCCGGTGGATCCATTGCTCAATAAACTGCTTGCCCAACTGCTGAGCCGGGGCTGCATTGTGGTTACCGCCATGCCACCGGAGGGAAACACCAGCGGATTCCCCAACAGTGAGCCAGGGGTTATTGTCGTGCGCACGACCGACGCGGCAGCAGCGCCGTCAGGGGTCTTGAGCGCCCCCGGCAGAGACATACTGACGACCCAGCCCGGTGACAAGTATGACTTCTCTTCCGGATCATCCATGGCTGCCGCGCATGTCAGCGGCATTGCTGCGCTGCTGCTGTCCATGGCACCAGAACTGGACGCGAAAACGCTGCACGATCTCCTGCTGCGCACCAGCAGGATTTCCAATGGAACACTCCAGGTGAACGCCGCGTCGGCGGTGGCGACGCTTCGCGGCACGCAGCAAGCCGATCGCTGAACGACAACACCCCCGGTCCAGCCGATGCGTCGCGGCCGGCGTGCACGGCGTAGGCGATGTGCTCCGGTTGCCCACATTCTGTCTGCAGTCACGCGCAGCTTTTCACCTCGCCAAGACCTTCACGCGCGCAACATTTGCTCTCCCGATTACCGGAGACAGCCCGTGGCCAAGTCCAGGCAGCCGAACGAGATCGAGAAGCTGGAGCGTGCCTTCTGGCAGTCGCTGGTTGACCACAAGCCCAAGGTCGCCACCGGCATGCTCACCGAGCCGGCATTGATGGTCAGCGCGCATGGCGCCATGACCTTCGACCATGCGGCGTACACCAGGATGGCAAACGATACGAAGCACAAGGTTGTGGACTACGCCATCTCCGGGCTGGAAGTTCTGTTTCCGAGCGACGAGGTCGCTATCGCCACCTACCGCGTGCACCAGAAAATGGAGATGGACGGCAAGCCGATGGAGATGGATGTCGTCGACTCCTCCACCTGGGTCAGGATTGGCGGCGCCTGGAAGTGCGCCGCGCACACCGAGTCCCCGGAAGCCGCCAGGGCGTAACCACATGGCCATCTCGCGCCCTGCGTGGTACGCCATCGTCCAGACCACCTGCAGGAGGTCGCTGATGAACAAGTCGATCATCGCCATCGCCGCGGCCCTGCTCGCCATCAATACCGTTCCCGCACAGGAAGCGCATCGCCACGCAGCCCCGGAACACCTGGGCACGGTCCACTTCGCCACCAGCTGCGCGCCGGCGGTAACCGCGGCGTTCGACCGGGCGGTCGCGTTGCTGCATTCGTTCTCGTACGAAGACGCCGACGCGGGCTTCGCCGATGTCGCCGCGCGCGACCCCGCTTGCGCGATGGCGCATTGGGGGCGCGCGATGACCCGCTATCACCAATTGTGGGACGTGCCGGCCGGTGCCGGGTTGGCTGCCGGCGAGGCGGAGATCCGCAAGGCCCGACAGATCGACTCGGGCACACCACGCGAACGCGCGCTGGTCGGCGCCCTCGGCGCCTATTACGCAGCTGCCGACCAGGTCCCGGCAGCAACCCGCGCCATGCGCTATTCGGACGCGATGGCAGCGGTGGCACGCCAGTACCCCAAGGACGATGAGATCGCCACGTTCCATGCACTGTCGTTGCTCGCCACCGCGTCACCGGCGGATCGTACGCATGCGCGGCAGCGGCAGGCAGCGGACATCCTGGAGCCGATCTGGAAACGCCACCCTGACCACCCCGGCGCGCCGCATTACCTGATCCACGCCTATGACAGTGCCGCGCTCGCGCAGCAAGGCCTGCCGGCAGCGCGGGCCTACGCGAAGATCGCGCCCTCGGCGCCGCACGCGCTGCACATGCCATCGCACATCTTCACGCGCCTGGGCCTGTGGGACGATTCGATCGCCTCGAACATCGCCGCGCGCGATGCGGCCAAGGCCCAGGGCGACGTCGGCGAACAGCTCCACGCGATGGACTACCTGACCTACGCCTATCTGCAGCGCAATCGCCCCGCCGACGCGGCCAGGGAGGTTGCGGCACTCAAGGCGATGACGGCAATGTCTGGCGCGAATTTCAAGACCGGTTACGCGGGCAATGCCATGCCGGTGCGCATGGCGATCGAGACCCGCAACTGGGCGCAAGCCGCGCAGCTCAGCCCCCTACCCGACTCCACGCCGCAGGTGGCCGCGCTGGTGTGGTGGGCGCGCGCCCTGGGCAAACTGCGCGCCCCGACGCCGGCGTCCGCGGACGCGGACATCCGCCAGCTGGCGGCTTGCCGTGATGCGTTACACGCAGCGCACGACGCCTACTGGACGGCGCAAGTCGATGCGCTGCTCAAGTCCGCGCAAGCCTGGCGCCTTGCCGCTGCGGGCCAAAACGCCGCCGCGGTCGCGGCGATGACGGCCGCCGCCGACGAGGAAGACGGACTCGAGAAGCTACCGCTCACGCCGGGCCCCGTCGTGCCCGCGCGCGAGCAACTGGGCGAGATCCTGCTTCTGACCGGCAAACCAAGCGAAGCGCTGGGCGCCTTCAACGCGGCCCTGGCGCTGGCGCCGGGCCGGTTGGGGGCGCTCAAGGGCAAGGCCGAGGCCGAGCGGCGCCTCTGATTCGGGCAGGGATAACCAGCGAAAACAGCGAAACAGAGGTCAGAGCCGGTCAGAGCCGACTTTTTTTAAACCCGGGTCAGCGTTTGGCCCGGCACGCAGGGTTTGCTGTCTGCACGCGCCGGTTTCGTGGATTTCACAAGCCACGCTCTAGAACGGTTCTCCTGCTGCCGATTTCCGGCCATCGAGAAGGATCGTCCCATGAGCACCGAGCAGAAACTCGAAGAGAAACTTTGGAAGACCCTCGCGTCCGACCGGACCGTGATGCTCGGTCTCGACGGCGTGGAGGAGGGCCACTCGCGTCCCATGACGGCGCTGGTGGAAGGAAACACCGGCCCGATCTGGTTCTTCGTCGGCGAACCCAACGCCGTGGTCGACAATCTTGCGAAGAGCCATCGCGCGATTGCCGCGTTCAGCGCCAAGGGTCACGACCTGTTCGCCAGCATCCACGGCAATTTGTCGGTGGCTCAGGATCGCAACGTGATCGATCGCTTGTGGAACCCGTTCATCGCCGCGTGGTTCGACGGCAAGGATGATCCGAAACTGGTCTTGCTGCGTTTTGATCCGGAACACGCCGAGGTCTGGCTCAACGAATCCAACATGCTGGCCGGCGTCAAGATGCTGTTCGGCGTCGATCCGAAGAATGATTACAAGGACAAGGTGGGCGACATCGACTTGCGCTGACTGGGCGCCACACGAAACCTTTTCTCCCATCCTGATGAGGACTTCCCTCCATCAACGGAAACCGACATGTCCAACACCGTTCGTCTCCATCGTGTCCTGCGCGCACCGCCCGAGCGCGTCTACCGCGCCTTCCTCGACGCCGACGCCAAAGCCAAGTGGCTGCCGCCCAACGGCTTCACCGGCAAGGTGCATCACTTCGACGCCAAGGTCGGCGGCAGTTACCGGATGTCGTTCACCAACTTCTCGACCGGCCAGAGCCATGCGTTCGGTGGCACCTACGTCGACCTCGTGCCGAACGAGCGCATCCGTTATACCGACCAGTTCGACAACCCCAACCTGCCGGGCGAAATGGCGGTCACCATCACCCTGAAAGTTGTGTCCTGCGGCACCGAATTGCACGTGGTGCAGGAAGGCGTACCCGACGTCATTCCGCTTGAGCAGTGTTACCTGGGTTGGCAGGAATCGCTGATACTGCTCGGCAAGCTGGTGGAGGCCGAGATTCCGGATTGACGGCAAGTCGGACGATCGCGGGAAACCAACGGGCGCCGGTCCGCCTATCCGGAAAAAGCGAACCCGGCCCCGTTTCGGCGCCTGACCCCGCCTCCTTTGGTTTCCCCTACGCGTTACCATGGCGTGAAGACACCCGCGCAGTACCGCGCACGACCGGGCGCCACGAACTTGGCAATTTCATGATCACGAAGCTGCCTCCCCTCGCCGAAGTGCTCGACCTGCTGCCCGACGCGGTCTGCGTCGTCGATGCCGAGGGCCATCTCCTGTTCGTCAACGCGAGTTTCGAACGCATCCTCGGCTACGCCCCCGACGAGGTGCTTGGCCGGCGAATATTCGACCTGGTCCACCCCGACGACCGCGCGGCAACCACGCAGCAGGCCGACCAGGTGATGGCCGGCACACTGCAGCGCCACTTCCGCAACCGCTACGTCCACAAGGACGGTCACAGCGTGGACATCCAGTGGTCGGCCCGCTGGCT
>DATCWU010000217.1:0-10763 GCA_036566165.1 Rhodanobacter sp.
GTGCCGGCAATGCGCCGGCAGCGGCCAGCCGCGCCCCACGCGGACCGCGGCGGCCACAGCGTGAACGCCTGGACGCGCCAGCCGCGGTCGGTGTGCATCGACCGTCGCGCCAGGTGGCGGTGACCGCGGGTGTGCCCAGTACGCACGCCCATCCAAAAAAACCGGGCCTGTTCCGGCGCCTGACGCGACTGTTCACCGGGCGTTGAACGAATACCATCGTCGCGGCGCAGGCGCCGTGGCGATGGCGGGTGGCATCCGCCGCGCGCAAAAATCCTTCCATCGCCGGCCGCTTCGCTTATCCTTGCGTTGACGCAACAGCAGCGGGCACGGTGAGTCGCGGTGATCCATTTCGATCAAGTCAGCAAACGTTACGCCAGTGGCCACGAGGCGCTGTCGCAGCTGTCGTTCGAGGTGGCCAGCGGCGAGATGGCGTTTGTCACTGGTCACTCCGGCGCCGGCAAGAGCACGTTGCTCAAACTGCTCGGCGTCATTGAGCGGCCGTCGCGTGGCGTGATTACGCTCGATGGGAAAAACCTGGGGCGCATTCGCCGGCGCGGTATCCCCAAACTGCGCCAGGGCATCGGCATGGTGTTTCAGGATCATCGGCTGCTGATGGAACGCACGGTATTTGCGAACGTCGAGCTGCCACTGGTGATCGGCGGCATTGCGCGCCAGCAGCGTGCGGCGCGGGTCCGCATGGCGCTGCAGAAAGTTGGTCTGCTGGCCTACGAGCGGCAATTGCCGGACACCCTGTCCGCTGGCGAGCAGCAGCGCGTGGGCATAGCGCGCGCAATCGTGGCGCAGCCGGCGTTGCTGATCGCCGACGAACCCACGGGTAACCTCGATCCGCAGCTGGCGGTGGAAATCATGGGTTTGTTCGCGGAGTTTCAGGAGGCCGGCACCACGGTACTGGTGGCCAGCCACGATCTGCCGCTGATCAAGCGCATGAAAAAGCGCGTGATCGTGCTTGACCATGGCCGCCTGGTGGCCGATCTCGCCGCGCAGGAGGTGCTGTGAATACACCTGACGAGGGTACGTCGGCGCACAGCGGGCCCGGTGCCAACCCGCCGGTCACCAATGCATCGCAGGATTCACCGCTGCGCGCGGTGGCGGGGGTCGGCTCGCCGCACCGGCACGGTCGGCAGCGGCGCTTTGCAAATTGGTGTGAACATCATCGTTGGAGCGCGGTCGCCAGCCTGCAGCGGCTCGCGGCGCGCCCGTTGGGCAGCTTGCTGACGATTGCCGTGATGGGACTTGCGCTGGCGCTGCCGCTCGCGTTTTTTCTGCTGTTGGGCAACGTGCACAAATTCGGCGAGGCACTTGGGCAGAATCAGGCGATCAGTGTTTTTCTGCAGCCGGATCTGGGCACGCAGCAGGCGCAACTGCTGGCTACCCAGTTGGGGGCGCGCCCGGAAGTGGCGGCGGTACGCATCAAGACGCCGCAGCAGGGCATGGACGAGTTGGCCGGCATGCAGGGTTTTTCCGGCGCGCTCGAGCTGCTCGATCACAATCCGTTGCCGTATGTGCTGCAACTGCAACCAAGGGCCGGGGTGAACGCCGACGGCATGGCGCGCCTGATTACCGACGTACGCGCCATGCATGGCGTCGACCTGGTGCAGGATGCCGGTACCTGGCGCCAGCGACTGGATGCGTTGCTTGGTGTCGGCAACCGCGTCGTGCTCATCTTGGCGTCGCTGCTGGCGCTGGCTGCATTGCTCGTGGTTGGCAACACCGTGCGCGTGGACATTGCCGGCCGCGCCGAGGAAATCGGCGTGTTGTTGCTGATTGGCGCCAGCCCCGCCTTTGTACGCCGACCCCATGTATATGCCGGCGCATGGTACGGACTGTTTGGCGGCGCGCTGGCCTCGTTGCTGGCGGTGGGTATCGAGTGGTCCCTGGCGGTACCGGTGCGGCAGTTGAGTCACGCCTATGCCGGCAAGCTGCAGGTGCAGAGTTTGCCGCTGTGGGTGCTGCTGGGCGTGCCGGTGGCGACCGCTGCATTGGGTTGGCTGGCAGCGCGACTGGTCAGCGCGTGGCAACTGCGGCGTGCGCAATGAGCTTGTTGATCGTCGTCGATGGTGACGGCGGTCGCAGCAGCCTGGGTGGTCACCGATGCATTATGGTGGCCCTGCTCGCCCGGGAGATGCGAGGTGTCCATGGCGACAGGGGCCGCTACGCAGGGTGTGGGTGAGTCACGCATGAGTGCAAACATCAGTCAACGTCTGCTCACCGCCGCGCCGCGCGTGTTGGTGGTCGATGGCTCGCGCGTCGTGCGCAAGTTGATTGCCCGGGTAGTGCATGCCAATCTGCCCACGGTGGAGGTGGTGGATTGCAGCACTGGCGCGCAGGCGCAGACGCTGCTGGGTGACGGCCTGTTCGACTTCATCACCATTGCCTTGCGGCTGCCGGACATGGACGGCCTGGAGCTGGCGCGCTTCGTGCGCGAGTCGACCACGCAGGCCTACGTACCGGTAGTGGTGGTGTCTGGCGACGTTGACGATCGTTTGCATCGGCGTGCGCTTGGCGAGGATGTCACTGACTATTTCGACAAGGGGTTGGGCTTTCAGGCGCTCGCCGAGTTCATCCGCGGCTATGTGGCACCCGCGGACCAGGTCAGTGGTGAAGTGTTGTACGTCGAGGACAGCCGGGTCGTGGCGCTGGCCACGCGGCGCATGCTGGAAAAGGTCGGCCTGACCGTGCATCACGTGATCAGTGTGGAAGACGCCCTGGCGCTGCTGGAAACGGCCAGGGTACAAGGCCAGATCGGTTCTGATCTGGTACTTACCGACGTCAGCCTGAAAGGCGAGCTGACTGGTGGCGACCTGCTCGATCGCATTCGCGGCGAGTTTGGTTATGGCAAGGGCCAGCTGCCCGTGCTGGTGATGACGGGCGACGAAAACCCGACCAATCAGGCGGCCCTGATCAGGGCCGGGGCGAATGATCTGGTGGAGAAACCGGTCGATGAGCGCCTGCTGGTGACCAAGCTGCTGTTCCAGTTGCGCGTGGCCCGGCATTTGCGCGAGCACGCAGGCATGGCGTGAGCAGCGCGGCGCCGATCCAGTTGGAGCCGTCGTGGAAGGCGCGCGTGGGCGACTATCTGCTGCGTCCGGACATGCAGGCGCTGGCAGCCTTTTTGCGCACCGAGAAACGCGCCGGAAAGCGCATCTATCCGCCGGGTGGTGAGATTTTCAATGCGTTCGCGCACACACCGTTTGCCGCGGTGCGGGTGGTCATTCTTGGCCAGGATCCCTATCACGGCCCGGGCCAGGCGCATGGCCTGTGTTTCTCTGTGCGTCCCGGCGTGCGCGTGCCGCCATCGCTGGAGAACATTTTCCGGGAAATCGAACGCGATCTCGGCATTGCGCGACCTGCCCATGGCTGTCTCGAGGCGTGGGCCGATCGCGGCGTGCTGCTGCTCAACAGTGTGTTGACGGTGGAAGATGGGCGCGCTGGATCACATCAAGGCAAAGGCTGGGAAGGTTTCACCGATGCCGCCATCGGCGCGCTCAACCGCGAGCGCGAAGGCCTGGTGTTTCTGCTCTGGGGCGCCTATGCGCAGCGCAAGGGCGCGTTGATCGACGGTCAACGGCATTGCGTGCTGAAGTCCGTGCATCCGTCGCCGCTTTCCGCGCACCGCGGGTTCATCGGCTGCGGGCATTTTTCTGCGGCGAATCGTTATCTGCAGGCCCGCGGTGAAGCACCGATGGACTGGTCGTTGCCGGCGCCGTATGCCTGACCGTGCAACGCATGGCGTCACCGTCGCCGTGTGCCATGCGGCAGGCGTGCGTGGGATTGGATCATCAGGCGCCAGACGGTTCGCGCTCCCGCGGCATGGTCCGTGGTCGTCTTTGCCTTGGCCGAAGCACGTACCACGGTGCCTGCGGGGCACCTTGCGCCAGCGGTGGACAGCGTCGTTATATATGTGTACGATTGGGTACATTAAATGGTTATCAGCACCTGTCATTGAACCAACCCCGTGTTTGGCACTCTCAGTGGCTGAGTGCTAAATTGGGAAACGCTTCAAGGAGGCTGTTCATGTCGCAAGCTTTGGTTACTGCCAGTTTTCCGTTGCCGAGTCTGGTCGGCAGCCTGGATGCGTATATCTCGGCCGTGCATCGCATCCCCGTATTGAGTGCCGAGGAAGAGCAGGAGTTGTCGCGCGAGTATCTGGCCGATGGCGATCTTGCCGCAGCGAAAAAGCTGGTGCTGTCACACCTGCGTTTTGTCGTGCATGTGGCGCGCGGCTACAGTGGTTATGGCTTGCAGCTGGCCGATCTGATCCAGGAAGGCAATATCGGGTTGATGAAGGCGGTCAAGCGCTTTGATCCGGACCATGGCGTGCGCCTGGTCAGCTTTGCAGTGCACTGGATCCGTGCCGAGATGCACGAGTTCATCCTCAAGAACTGGCGCATCGTCAAGGTGGCCACCACCAAGGCGCAGCGCAAGTTGTTCTTCAATCTGCGCAAGAACAAGAAACGCCTGGGCTGGATGAATGCCGCCGAGGTGACTACCGTGGCAAAGGATCTGGGCGTACCCGAGGCGACAGTACGGGAGATGGAATCGCGGTTGTCCGGGCGCGACATCGGCTTCGAGGCGCCGGTCGATGCGGACGATGACGCCAAGCCGGCACCGGCGGCATTCCTGATTGACGATGGTGCCGATCCGTACGAGAACATCGCCGACGAGGACTATGCGGATAATCAGTTGCAGTCGCTGACTGACGCTCTTTCCCATCTGGACAAGCGCTCGCGTGACATCATCCAGCGCCGTTGGCTGGACAGCGACAACAAGGCCACGCTGCAGGATCTGGCCGATGAGTATGGCGTGTCGGCCGAGCGCATCCGTCAGGTCGAGGCCAACGCGATGAAGAAGATGCGTGGTTTGTTTGCCGCGTGATTTGATGTATTGCGGCCAGGCGCGCGGACTGGATTGAAATCAGCAGCGGCCCGGGAAACCGGGCCGCTTGCGTTTCTACTGCCCACGTTCCTGGGACCGGGTTGTCGCCACGCGCCCGAGGGCCATGCCCTTGACCACGTTCAAGCCTTGCGCCAGCACGTAATCGCCGGTGGCGAGCTTCGCATCAGCCGCGTCGGCTGCGGCATTGTCGGCGATTGTCGCATTGGAATTTTCGTTGGCCAGATGGTTCGGCAGGTCGGCTTCCGAGCTGATCAGGGTCGGTGCTGTGTCCATCTTGCCCACGGCGAGGTCAGCCAGGGCAATGTCCGGGCGGATACCTTCGGCCTGGATCGACGTGCCATTTGGCGTGTAGTACCGCGCGGTGGTGATCTTCACTGCGTGCTCGCCGTCCAGCGGCAGCACGGTTTGCACGACGCCTTTGCCAAACGTGCGCTGGCCGACGGTCAGCGCACGATGGTTGTCCTTGAGCGCACCAGCGACAATTTCCGCTGCCGATGCCGTACCGTTGTTCGTCAACACGACCACCGGGGCGCCGTTGAGGAGGTCGCCCGGATGCGCCTTGAAGCCCATGTTGGCGTCTTGCAGGCGCCCACGCGTGGTCACGATGACACCATTGTCGAGAAAGTCGTCGCTGACCCCGACGGCCGCCGTCAGCAGACCGCCGGGGTTGTTGCGCAGGTCCAGCACGGCACCCTTGGGCGCGCCGTGCTGGCTGATGAACGCTGTCAACTTGTGGGTCAGATCGTCCGCGGTGTCGTCCTGGAACTGGCTGATGCGGACGTAGATGTAGCCGGGTTCCAGCTCGCGCAACTTGACACTGCTTATGGCGATGTTTTCGCGCACCAGATTCAGGTCAATCAACTTGTCGCTGTTGGCGTGCACGATGGTCAGCGCAATCTTGCTGCCGGGTCGGCCGCGCAGTTGTTTGAACATCTTGTCGACGTTTTTTGCGTCCACTACCGTGCCGTTGATCTTGACGATGTTGTCGCCGGACTTGATGCCGGCGCGCGAAGCCGGCGTGTCGTCAATCGGTGAGACGATACGCAGGCCGCCATCCATCTGCAGTACTTCGATACCCAGGCCGCTGTATTGGCCGGTGGTGTCTTCAGCGAGCCGCTCCAGGCCCTCCTTGTCCAGATATTCGCTGTGTGGATCCAGTCCGCCAAGCATGCCGGTGATGGCCGCCTTCATCAGGGTCTTGCTGTCGACTTTCTCGACGTAAGCCTGACGTACCACCTCGAAGACGCGACTGAAATTGCGGATGTCATCCATGTCCACCGCATCCGCCGCCGCGGTACTGGCAGTGCTGGCCGGCGTGGTGACAACGGGTGCTGCAACGGCTGCGGGTGCGCTGCCGGAGGCAGCCGGTGGCGGCGTTTGCGCTCGTGTCAGTGGCGCAGCCAGCGCCAGCCCGATGGCGAGCAGGGCAGTGGGTTGAACGCAAGAGGAAAGACGCATGCAGGTGGCTCCGTGCAACAAGCAGATGGCGCGCAACGCGCGGCGTGGGTGAAGAAGCGCAGTGGATTTCAGCACGGACGCCAAGCATGGGAACGTTACGCCACCCGCAGGTTCCCAGTCTGCACCAACGGCGTCAACGCCGCTGGCTCAGCCAACTGCGCGGGTCGACCGGCCGGCCGCCCTTGCGCAGCTCGAAATAGCTGCCGGTGTTGACGCCGGTGGGCGGGCTGGCCGTGCCGATGGCGGCGCCAGCCTCAACCTGGTCGCCGACGCTGTGCAACAGGGCTTCATTGTTGCCGTACATGCTCATCCAGCCGTTGCCGTGGTTGAGGATCAGCAGCAAGCCATAGCCGCGCAAGAAGCCGGCGTAGATCACCTTGCCGCTTGCCACGGCGTCTACTTCGCTGCCACCGGCGGCCTTGATCAGTACGCCATTGCCGTAGCTGTGCACGGCACCACGCGCTGGCCACGGCAGGTTGCCGCGAATGTCCGCACTGACCGCACCCGCACCCATTGGCGGCGGTGTCGGGTGGGCGGAAGGTTTGCCGCGCCCAGCCTCACGGGCCGCCGCTTTGCGTGCTGCCGTGGCGCGCGCGCGCTCCTCGCGTGCCGCGTCATCGATGGCTTTCTGTAAACGGGTGACCAGGGTGTTGAGCGCTTGCGCGTTTTGTTTCAACGCGGCCAGTTGCGCAGCCTCGCTCTGGTATTGGGCGTCGGCTTCGGCGACGAGCTTTTGCTGCGCGGCGCGCTGGGCGCTGAGCGCCTTGACCTGCTTTTCGCGTTCCACCCGATCCGTCTGCAGCGCTTGCTGCTTGGCCGTGATGTCGGCTTCCAGTTGCTGCAGGGCGACCAGATCGCCCATCAACTGTTGTACGCGCTGGATCCGGTCACGCTGAAAGTACGCGGAATACACCAGGGCGCGGGCAATGCGCGCCACGTCCTCGTCACCAAGCAGCAGGCGCAGGTCCGAACCCCGGCCCAGCGCATAAGTGGCGCGCAACAGTTCGGCGATGGCCGCGCGCTGGCCAGCCAGGCGCTGCTGCAGATCGCTGCGCTGTTGTTGCAGCGCCTGCAATTGTTGCTGAGCGGCGGCAATGGCGGCGTCGGCTTCGTGCACGGCGCGGGCGGCGCGAGCTACGGCGTTGGCCTGCTGTGCCAGCTGCGCGTTGAACTTGTCGCGTCGCGCGGCGGTGTCCGCCTGCTGCTTGCCCAGCGCTGCCATTTGGTCGTGGACGTCGCGCAGTTTCTGCTGCGCCTCGGCCTGTTGGGCTGCTTGTGTTTGTGCGCTGGCCGACGTGCTGGCACCGCCGCAGGTCAACGCGACGGCGAGCAGACAGCAGCGAACGGGTGGTGCGGTGAGGCGGGAGAAAAAGCGCATGCGCCGATTATCCCCGAGCCGGGCGCCGGTAGCGAGATGGTGGCCGTGCACCGTGTGGCGCGGCGCCGGGAGCGGTCCGAGCTGGCAGATTTACCGGCGCTCAGCGTCACGCGTATGCTCAACTGATGTAGCGCACCCGGCCCGGTGCGGTTGTTACCTGTCCCCGGAGTTGCTGGTGAACCCATGTGCCTGATTGCTTTTGCCTGGAATGTGCACCCGCATTGGCGGCTGGTGCTGCTTGGTAATCGTGACGAGTTTCACGCGCGTCCAAGCGCCACGCTGGCGCATTGGCCGGACAGCCCGATCATGGCCGGTCGCGACCTGCAGGCTGGCGGCACCTGGCTGGGAGTCACTGCGGCGGGGCGCTGCGCCGTGGTGACCAATGTGCGTGATCCCCAGGCTTCGCTTGCCGGTTGGTCGCGCGGCTTGCTGGTCAGCGATTATTTAACGGATTCGCGCGGCGCTTCCGCTCAAGCCCAAACGTTGTTGGCCAAGGCCGCCAGCTATCGACCGTTCAACCTGCTGCTGTTTGACGCGCAGGCCGCGCTGTTTCTCGGCAATCACCCGCAGCCACATGTGCGTGCGCTCGACCCCGGCGTGCACGCGTTGTCGAACGCGGAGCTGGACACCCCGTGGCCCAAAACCTGCGCCATCCGGCAACGTTTGCGGGCCTGGGTGGAGCGCGCCGACGACGATCCGTTGCCGCTGCTGGCGGCGCTGGCCGATGAGCAGATCGCGGCGGACGATAAGTTGCCTGATACCGGCATAGGCCTGGAACGCGAGCGCTGGTTGTCGTCGGCGTTCGTCCGTGGTGAACGTTACGGTACGCGTGCCAGCACCCTGGTGGCGATCGCGCATGACGGCAGCGGCCTGCTTGTCGAACGCAGCTTTGGTCCCGGCGGCTGGGCCGGGCCCGAGACCCGGTTGGACTTCGCGGCGAATTCATTGGCGACGTGCCGGTAGCGCTGGCGACACCGCGGGAGCATTGAGCGCACGATCAACACCGCCCGGCACCTACGTCACGGGTCGATGTTTGCGCCTGCCCGGCGCGCGGGCTGTGCGCTACGTTGCACGCAACCAATCGCAACGGAGTGCGCCGTGAACCGTCGATGGCTGCTGCTGATAACGGCCGGAGCCGTGTGCGCCGGCGCTGCACAGGCCCGGGATTGTCCACCGTGGTCAAGCACACAGGCGCAGCAGGAAATGGCGGCACTGACCGCGCGCGTGGATGGCTGGAACCACGCGTACCGGGTGGCGGGCCAGTCGCCCGTGGACGACGCCGTCTACGATCAGGCACTGCAGCAGCTCGGCGCGTGGCGCCGCTGCTTTCCCGCACAGGCGCCAGCCCTGCCAGCGCATCTTGGCGATGCCGGTGGCACCGTCCGGGCACCGGTGGCGCAGACCGGATTGGCCAAATTGCCGGATGCCGCCGCGCTGGCGGCATGGATGCGCGCGCGCCCTGCCGACGACCTGTGGGTGCAGCCGAAAGCCGATGGCGTTGCGGTGACGTTGCTGTATGTGGGCGGCCGGTTGCGACAGGCGGTCAGTCGTGGCGATGGTGTCCACGGCAGCGACTGGACAGTCAAAGCCGCGCGCCTCCAGGCCATTCCCCAGCGGTTGCCGCATGCGCCGCCGCGCGTGGTGCTGCAAGGCGAGTTGTATTGGCGCGTCCCCGACCATGTGCAAGTGCGCGATGGGGGCGTCAACGCCCGCTCTGCGGTGGCCGGCGCGTTGGCGCGGACGCACCTGGATGCGGCGACGGCGCAACGTATCGGCCTCTTCGTCTGGGATTGGCCGAGTGGGCCAGCGGACATGGCGCAGCGGCTGGCTGGCCTGCACGCGATGGGTCTGGAAGACAGCGTGACCTACACGCAGGCGGTGGCCACACTGGCTGACGTGCAGCGCTGGCGCGAACAGTGGTATCGCCATGGCATGCCGTTTGCCGCCGACGGCACGGTGGTGCGTCAGGGGCATCGGCCGCCGGCGGCAAGCTGGCAGGCGCGGTCGCCGACCTGGGCGGTGGCATGGAAATATCCCGCGGCACAGGCGTTGGCCGAAGTTCGCGCGGTAACCTTCACCGTGGGCCGCACGGGACGTATCACGCCGGTGCTGGAGTTGCATCCGGTGCAACTGGACGATCACCGCGTGCAGCGGGTCAGCGTGGGTTCGCTGCGTCGTTGGCAGCAGCTCGACATCCGTCCTGGCGACCACGTCGAGGTGGCGCTGGCCGGCTTGACCATCCCGCGTCTGCTGTCGGTGGCGTGGCGTGCCCAGCAGCGCGTGCCGGTCGTGGCGCCCGATCCGCACGCGCACAATGCGTGGAGCTGCTGGCGAAACACCGCCGGGTGCGAGCAGCAGTTTCTCGCGCGCCTGGTCTGGCTTGGTGGCAGCCACGGCCTGCGGCTGGCTGGGGTGAGTCGGAAGACATGGCAGGCGTTGATCGACACCGGGCTCGAGCATGACTTGCTTGACTGGTTGCAGCTGACGCCGTCGCAGCTTGTGGCGCTTCCGCAGTTCACGCCAGCGGGTGCACAAGCATTGGCGCACACTTTTGCCAGCGCGCGCCGGCAACCGCCGGTGCGCTGGTTGCGCGCTCTTGGTGCGCCCGCCAGCGCCGCCCTAAACGCGGTGCAGTGGCGTACGTTGAGTACGCGCAGTGCGACCGACTGGACGCGTGTCGAAGGTGTAAGCGCCGACCGCGCGCGGCGGCTTGCACAGTTTTTCACGCAACCCGTCGTGCGGGCGCAGCTGGAACGCTTGCGCACCGCAGGAGTGCAGGGCTTTTGATGCCCCGCCGCCGTGCGGCGTACGCGGCGTGTACGCCGCGGGAACGCCCGCTCGCACGGCGCGAGTGCTCGGCGTGCATTGTCACCGGTCCGGTGCGCGATCACGCGCGACCAATCAGCTCTTGAGTTCGCCGTCGACGTAGTACCAACGCGCACCTTCGCGCACGAAACGGCTGATCTCGTGCTGGCGCTGGGCACGACCGCCACCGAGGCGATAGCGGGCG
>DATCWU010000210.1:0-11448 GCA_036566165.1 Rhodanobacter sp.
CCGCTGGCTTCGCCGCTACCCACCAGGTGGATCATGAGTGGCGGAAAGATGTGGGTGGCACCGAGCGCGCCGGCCAGGCTTTCGCCTTCGCGCACGCGTTCGACGGCGGCCTTGATGCCATGCTGCATGACCAGGTTGGACATCGCTTGCGCGCCGTAGTCGAGCGCTGCCAGCAGCGGCACGCCACCGCCGACGAGGATGGCCAGGGTGCTCGCAAAGCGTGACGTATTCAGACCGCGAATGACGGGTCCGAGCCACGGCAGACGCAACACGCAAGCGTGCCAGCGCCGCCGCTGGCGGTCGTGGCGCAGGGCGGCGCGTGCCCCGATCACGGCGCAGATGCCGATGCCGACCAGATACGGCCCGGCACTGCGCAGGAAGTCGGACACCGCGATCAACGCGCGGGTGAGCAGCGGCAGGCTTTGTCGCGATTGCTGGAACACCTGCACGATCTGCGGCACCACGTAGACCAGCAACCCAGTGACCACGCAGATCGCCACGAAGGTGACCAGCGCCGGGTACAGCAGGGCCAGGCTGGTTTTCTGGTGCAGCGCCTGGCGCGCGTCCAGATAATCGGCGAGGTGTTGCAACACGTTCGGCAATGCGCCGGATTCCTCACCGCCGCGCACCAGCGCCCGGTAGTAATCGGGGAAGTTGCGGCCGTACATGCCCAACGCACCGGCCAGCGAGAGGCCGGCGGTGACTTCCGCCTTCACGCCGCCCAGCACCTCGCGGGTCCTGGCGGCGGAGACTTCCTCGATCAACGCGGTCAGTGCCTGTTCCATCGTCAGGCCGGAGGCGAGCAAGGTGGCCAGCTGGCGCGTCAGCAGACTCAGCTCGGCCGCAGGGATGCCACGTGACCACAACTGCGTGGCCCGCTCCCGGTTGCGCACGCGATCGATGCGTTCCGGAAACAAGCCTTGCGTGCGCAACTGGGCGCGGGCCTGGCGTGGCGAGTCGGCTTGCACCAAGCCGGATCTGGCGTGTCCGGCGACGTCGAGTGCCTGGTAGCGGAACGCTTCCATCGCTTCAATCCATCACGTCAGCGCGCGCGGGTGACGCGCAGCACTTCCTCAAGGCTCACCGTGCCGTCAGCGGCCAGCCGCAGGCCGTCGTCGCGCAGTGAACCCATGCCGCACGCGGTGGCATGGGTTCGCAGGGTCTGTTCGTCGACGCGGTCGTGGATGAGCTTGCGCAGCTCGTCGTTGACGGAAAGCAATTCGTAGATGCCGGTGCGGCCTTTGTAACCGGAGCGGTTGCACGCTGGGCAACCGCGTGGTGCGTGGAAGTGCCCCGACGCGGAGGCCAGGCCGAGGCTGCGCAACTGCGCGGCCTCGGGTGGCAGCGGTTCCCGGCACTCCAGACAGAGTTTGCGCACCAGCCGTTGGGCACCAATGCCGATCAGGCTGGAGGCCAGCAGAAACGGTTCCACGCCCATGTCGACCAACCGGGTCACCGCGCTCACGGCGTCGTTCGTGTGCAATGTAGTGATCACCAGGTGGCCGGTGAGGCTGGCCTGGATCGCGATTTCCGCACTCTCCAGGTCGCGGATTTCACCGATCATGATGACGTCCGGGTCCTGGCGCAGGATGGTGCGCAAGGCCCGCGCGAAACTCATGTCGATGCGGCTGTTGGTCTGCGTCTGGTTGATGCCGTCGAGGTCGTATTCGATCGGGTCTTCGACGGTCATGATGTTCAGCGCCTTCGGATCCAGGCGCGACAATGCGGCATACAACGTAGTGGTCTTGCCGGAGCCCGTGGGGCCGGTCATCAGGATGATGCCGTGTGGTTCGTGGATCAGCGCATCCATCTGCGCGAGCGTGGCCTTGTCCATGCCCAGTTTCGACAAGTCGAGTCGGCCCGCCTGCTTGTCCAGCAGGCGCAGCACGACGCGCTCGCCGTGTCCGGTCGGAATCGTCGACACACGCACGTCGATGGGTTTGCCGGCGGCACGCAGTGCGATGCGGCCGTCCTGCGGCAGGCGCTTTTCCGCGATGTCGAGCTGCGCCATGATTTTCACGCGCGAGACAATCGCCGTGTGCAGCGCCCGCGCCGGCTCGATCAAGTCGCGCAACGTACCGTCGATGCGCAGGCGCACCACGGAGCGCGACTCGAACGGCTCGATGTGGATGTCCGAAGCGCCTTCGCGCAGCGCCTGGGTCAGCAGCGCGTTGATCAGGCGAATCAACGGCGCGTCGTTTTGACTGTCCAGCAGATCCTCGACGCGCGGAATTTCCTGCAGCAGACGGGACAGGTCGAGGTCCTGCGCCAAGTCGTCGGCCAGCGCGGCAGCGCCTTCGCCAGCGCCGTTGTACAAGGTGGCGATGCGCTCGTCGAACTCGCCGGCACTGACGCGTTGCGCGCGGATCGGCACGCCCAGCGCGCGCCGCAGTTCGGCCAGCGTGCCGGCCGACGCGTCCTGGCGCATGACCGCTTCGGCGACGCCATCGCCGAGTCCGGTGACGACCACGCCGTTGGTCTTGGCGAAAGCGTACGGCACGGGCGGCTTCGTCAGCATGGCGCGCTCACTGCCGCGGGTCCGCGCCGGCCGGGGCCGCCGGCAGCTGCGGCAGCACGGGCAGCGGATCGTTGCGGTGCACCGCGCCGCGTACCGGTTCGGCGTGGATCTGCTCGCCGCGGATGTAGTCGTAGCGTTCGCCGGTCAAGGCGTCGGTGCCTTGCGCGTCACGCAGGATGGTCGGGCGCAGGAACACCATCAAGTTGGTCTTGGTACGCGAATGGTTGTTGTAGCGGAACAGGCCACCCAGCAACGGGATACTGCCCAGCACGGGTACCTGGGATACGCCGCCGTTGACGGAATCCTGGATCAGGCCGCCCAACACGATGATCTGCCCGTCGTCGACGAGCACGGTGGACTCAATCGAGCGTGTGTTGGTGATGACGCCGGCGGGGTTGTTGACGTCAGCCACGCTGGAAACCTCCTGGAAGATCTGCAGCCGCACGACGCCACCTTCGGAGATCTGCGGACGAATCTTCAAAGTCAGGCCGACGTCCCGGCGCTCGATGGTCTGGAACGGCGAGGGCGTGGTGGCCGCCCCGGAGACCGCGTACTGGCCGGTGATGAACGGGACGTTCTGGCCCACCACGATCTTCGCCTCTTCGTTGTCCAGGGTAAGCAGGGTCGGCGTGGACAGGATGTTGGCGTTGGTATCGGTTTGCAGCGCGCGGGCAAGCAGACCCAGGTTCAGGATCTGCACGCCACCAATCGTCACGGTGCCGCGCATCGTCCCGATGTTCAGCCCGGGGCCCACGCTGGCGGGGTTTTGCGCAATGCTGAGGATGTTCTGCCCGGCGCCGCCGAAATTGGTGCCGCCAAACACCTGCGTGCCCGACTTGCCGATGCCGCTGAGATCCTGCCACTGGATACCGAACTCGCCGGCCTTGCTCGCGGTGAGCTCGACGATCAGCGCCTCGACGTACACCTGCATGCGGCGGGCGTCGAGCTTTTCCACCACGGCACGCAGATTGTTGTAGACCGCGTCAGGTGCCGTGATGATGAGCGAGTTGGTTGCAGCATCGGCCTGGATGATGCCCGGCACGCTTTGGCTGGCAGGCTGTGACGTGGTGTCTTCCGCCGTCGTCTGCAGGCTGCCGCCAGTGGTCGGCTGCGTACTGCCGCTGGTTGTGGTGCCGGTGGTCGCGCTTGACCCGATCGCGTCGGTGGGGGCGAATGCGCCTGGCGCTTGCCCCGACGACGCTACCGCGCCCGAGTAGATGCCGCGCATGGTTTCCGCCAGCTTCACGGCCTCGGCGTTTTTCAGGTAAACCACGTGCACGTTGCCGGCGGCGCTGGTCGGCGAGTCGAGCATGGCCGCAAATTTCCGGATTTGGGCAAGCCGTGCCGGGTCCGTTGCGCGCACCAGCAGGCTGTTGGAGCGGGCATCGGCAATCACCGCAATGCGCTGGGTCGGGTCGGCTCCCTGCAGCGTCCGCACGGCTTGTGGCGCCGCGGCGAACAGGCGGTTGATGGTCCGCGCCGCATCCAGTGCCGAAGCGTGCCGCAAGACGATCATCGCCGCGCCGGAATCTTCTGGCTGATCGACCGCCGCGATGATGTCCGCCAGCCGTTCGAGGTTGCTGGCGTAGTCGGTGATGATCAGCGTGTTGCTGTCTTGCAACGCAGTGATGGTGTTGTTGGGTGCCACCAGCGGACGCAACGTCGGCACCAGTTGCACCGCCGATTGGTGGGTCAGCGTGAATACCCGGGTCTGCAGCCCGTCACTGGTTGCGCGTTGGCCCGAGCCGACATTGGGGTGCAGTTTGGCGTCCGCTTCCGGCAGGATCTTGACCAGGTGGTGATCTTCGACGGCGGTGAAACCCTGCAGGCGCAACGCGGCCAGGAAGACGTCGTACACGGTGTCGCGCGGCACGGGCTGTGCCGAGATGATGTTGACGGTGCCTTTGACGCGTGGATCGAGCACGAAATTCTTGCCGGTGATTTCCGCCATCGCCTTCACCACGCCTTCAATGTCCGCGTTGACGAAATTGAGCGTGACCGTCTTGCTTGGCGCAGAACTTGCCGACGCCGGCACCGCAGCGGCAGATGCCGGCGCGGGCGCACCGAGCACCGCCACGGCAACGATGGCTGCCTGCAACCAGTGATGTTTCATGCTTGTCTGCACGGGAAGGATGGCCATTGGTGTTTCATCGGACAGGAGCACTCTTGGTAGTGGCGGAGGGCTGGGCGGGATGCGGCCAGACCAGGGTTTCGCGCACTCCATTGCGCTGCAGGATCACTTGTTGGGGGAGCACCTGTTCGAGGCGGATGCCGGGCGCGAGATAGCCGCCGGCGCGTACCACCTCGGTCTTTTTCGCGTCCAGCTGCAACAGCGCGTAACCGGCCCCTTCCGGTTCCGCCGCCATGACGCCCAGCAACCTTACCGCCAGCCCTGTTGGTGCGTCCGGGCGTGTGCCAGCCGGCAGCTGGCCGAACAGGCTGCCCGCGGCAACCAGGGGGCTCGCTGGCTCTGCCATCGATGTGGCTCGAGGCAGCGGCGACGGTGCGCCCCACGCCCAGGTCCAGTACGCCAGCACGAGGCCGAGCAACGACAGTGCAACGGCTTTCGACGTGGCGTGGATCGCCGCTTGCACGAGGTTCGATCGTCCGGACGGCATGTCGTGGTTCCCCTGTGTACGCATGGTTTGGATGGTCGTGGCGAGAAGCGGGTTCCCGCGCGGCTGCGCCCTCATGGAGTTGCTGGCCGGGTGGCAGAGGCGCGACCAAGCGGTGGGCTGAATTGCAGGGCGAACTCACCGTTGCTGCGTTCGATGGCAATCAGCCGCAACAGCGGTGTCAGTTGGGCGCGGTGTTGCGCGTCCACCCGCGCCGTGGCGGCGAACGCCAGCGGGCCGTTGCCGCGCACCGATCCCTTGCCGTCCAGTTGCAGCGGGCCGCTGCGGGTATGCAACGTCGCGTTCACCAATCCGTCCGCACCGTTGAGCCGTAGCTCGTAGGTGCCGAGCGGCGCGACCGCAGTCAGTGCGGAGCTGGCGTCCTTCCACGTCATGCTGGCATCGACCGCGAGGTTGTCCCCGGTACGGGAGAACTCCGCGATGTGCCAAACCAGATCGCCGCGCGGGCCGAGCGGTGCGATGCGTGGCACGGCCACGCCAAGCGCACTGGCGGGCAGCGAAAAGTCGACGTTGGTCAGTTCGATCCCGCGCGGGGAGAGGTGCAGCGGAAAGCGGCTGGTGGCGTGGTCGATGGCAACTTCGAAGTGGAGACGCCCACGCCACAAGGCGCGAGGTTGCAGCGTCCAGGCCAGATCCTTGCCGACGCCGCCGGTCAGCGTGGCATTGACGATCTCGAGCCGCCCGCTGCCGGACCACAGTGTGCCGTGTGCTTGCGCCAGACGCAGCCTGCCGTCGGTGGCATGGCGCAGCCCGGCGTCGAGGAGCGTGGCCGGTGCCAGCACCACGAGAAACAGCACATAAGCCGCCAGCAGCATGCCGCCGCTGACGCCGAGCGTGCGCCATGTCGGTCTGCGCATCATGGCCCGGGCCGGTCGAGAGTTGCGGTCACACTCACCTGGCCGGGCGCAGGCTGCGCTTCCAACCTGACTGCGGCAAAGCGCAGGTGCTGGGCCTGCATGGTGTCCGCCCAGGTCAGCCAGGCGGCAAAGGCGACACTGCCGAAGACCACCTTCACCTGGTGCGCGTCCACCAGCTCGACACTCACCAGTGAGCCGGTCAGCCCGCTGGCATCGACCTGGCGTTGCACGAGTTGGCGTAAATCCGTCGTCGATGGCGGTGGGGCCGGCGTCGCCCGCAAGCGCATGATCTCGTCCGCTTGCTCACCCTGGCGAATGGCGGCGGCTCGCAACTCGGCGACTGCCGGCAGGAGTCGTTGGCGCGCGTGCGTCGTCGCCTGCAGCATCCAGGCGTACAGCGCGAGCCCGAGGCAGAGCGACGCGGCGGCGATCACCCAGCGTTCCTGCGGCGATCGCGACATCCACCACTGGCCAAGTACGTGCTTCATGGCGACCTCAAGGTCAGCGTGAGCGCGCCGCGAACGGAGCGGGGTGTGGTCCGCGGCACGTCGACGGCAAATCCGGCCTGGGTCAGGCGGGCCTGGATCTGGCGCGTGAGCGCGTCACCCGGGGCCGTGAATTCCAGGGTCATGCGCCCGTCCTCGTATGACAACGCATGCAGTTGCGCCGTCGGCACGCTGGTCAGTGCGGCCACCACCTTGCCGAGCATCACCGGGAAATCGCCGGCGTCCGGCTGGTTGGCGGTATGCCGCGCCTGCGCCAGTTGCCGGCGCGTCTGCAATGCCGGATCGGCGACGGCAACGGCTTTGGGAAACATCGAGCGGAAGCGCGTCTCCATCTGCTGGCGCAGCTGCTGCTGCTCGTTCGCCAGCCGTATGCGGTCGGCCAGCAACGCCGTCGAGTGCAGGATCAGGGCGGCAAGCAGGATCCAGCCGACGTGGCGCCAGCGCGTGAGCGTGGCTGCGGACGGACGCCAGGGCTGGCGTTCGTGGTCGATCCGGACTCCGGCCGTCGCCAGCGCCAGGCGCCAGTTTTGTTGTGGCGCGAGCCGGATGTCGACACCCAGGCTGTGCTGCCACGCGGCGAGATCCGGTTGCGCCGCAGGCGTCGCCACATGGAGCGCGATCAAAGTCGGTACGGCGCCGTGCGCGCGCGCATCCTCAAGTAGCAATTGCAGGGCCATCGGCGGGGTCTGCGCGTCGCCGCAGTCCGTCGCGCTGCCGGCGAATTCGCCGGTGCGCACGTAGCCTTCCAGCCCGTTCCAGGCGAGGCTCCACTCGCCGCTTTGCACTGGCAGCATCAGCGTTTCGCAATACACGGCGTCGACGTGGATGCCGACGGCACCAAGCGCGTCGCGCCAGCTTTGCAGTCGCTGCCGGTTTACCACTGCCAGCGCCTCGTCGCCATCGATCTGGCCGAGCCGGCTCACCTGATTGGCGTCCGGATCGGATGCCAATCTTTCCTCCGCCGCGTAGGCAAGCAGTGCGGCGGATTGCCGCTTGCTCGTCGTCGGCAAGCGCGCCCGCGTGATCAGGACCTGGCTGGCGGCGAGCACCAGTTCGACCTGGGTGGCGCCCTTTGGCAGCTCGGCCAGCGTGCCCTCGCCCGGGTGCGCGCCGGCGTGGTCGTCGAACAGCACCCACTGGCATGGCGCGGGTACCGGCGCCAACGAGCAGAAAATGCGCAGCAGGCTCATCGGACTTTCCGCCAGACGACATCGGGCCAATGCGTGGGATCCCGTCGCGCCAACAGCAGCTGGCCGCGGGCCAGCGTCTTGCCGTAGGTCACGCGCAGCGTGACCAGAAAATAATCGCTGCCGACCCGGATGTCCTGCTCCGGCACCGTGGCGTCCGTCCCGAGCTGACTCCGGAAGTCGGCGTTGTTGCGGTAGAAAATGCCGTCCCGGCGGGCCACCAGGATGCGCGCCGAATCCAGGTCCAGACCGTCGACGACGGCAGCAAGGACTTCCGCCGGTGCCGTGTTGACATTGAGTGCGGTGGTTCCGGGCAGCGCCGTCACGAACGGTGCGAGGCGCGCGCGGACACCGACGTCGAAACCACGCACCAGAGCCAGTTCGTCCACGTCGGTCAACGGCGCGTTGGCGCTGAGATAGGGCTGGCTGAGCCCACGGTAGTACGCGTCCTCCGCGCCGCCTGCCGGCTGCGGTATGCCGTCGGCGTCGAGCCAGTCCGCCAGCGCGCCGGCCAGGTCGCCAGGCAAGCCGAGCATGGACAACAGCCGTTGGAAGCGCGCGTATTGCGTGACATCGAGTTTGCCGTTGCGAACCAGGTTGTTGAGGTTGAACCGGCCTTGCTGGTCCTCGATGCGACCCGCGAGTTCGCCGTTCTCGAATGGGATCGGCGGCAAGCGCAGCGCCCAGGGTTCCCCGGCATGATCGATATCGCCGCTGTTGCGGCGGTCATCAAACAACATGGCGCGCGTCCAGTCGCCTCCCGCCGTGACCAATTCCTCCGCCTGGACATGATCGGCGACCAGTCCGGATTGGCGCGACCACGTGCTCAGCGCGACCAGCATCGCCGTGGCCGCCACCGCAGCCATGGCCATGATCGCCATCGCCATCAGCAGTGCCGCCCCCCGTTCGTGTCTGTTCATGAGTGCAGCGCGAATACGCGCACCACGGTTTCGCCCGAGCCAAACTCCACTTGCAGGCGTACGGCCAGTGGCAGCGGTGGGTCGCTCGGTACCATCGGCCAGGCGCGGTTCCAGGTCAGCGCGGGGCCGAGGTATTGCAGGTGCAAACGCAGCACGTCGCCGAGCACCACGTAGCGGGTTGGTGGTGTGTCGGCAGTGACATCGAGGGCTGGCCAGATCCACAATTCGATTTGATGCGCGTCATTGATGCCGTAGCCGATGCGGTGTGGCGTATCGGTCGGGTCACTCGAGGCGAAGCGGGTGAATTGCAACAGCGGCGCTGGTGACGCATTGGGTCGACCGAGCCAGGCCGGGGCGCTGCCGGCATCGCTGCGCACGCGCCGCGGTGCAGCGAGTCGCACGTCGCGCTCGAAGCGGGTGAAGAAGGCTTCCGCCTGCCGCCATTTCGTGGATTCCGCCTGGATGTGGTCGCGCGATGCCATGACCACGCCAAGCCCACGATAGGCCATCAGCGTGAGCAGTGACAGCACGAGCAACGCCGACAGCAGCTCGATCAGGGTGAATCCATCGGCACCGTGAATGCGCGTGGCGTTCATGGGCCGCTCCCGGCGGGATTGACGACGAAACCCACGGCATGGGCGAGGAAATGGGTTTGCTGTGCAGGCGTGAAGACGAAGATGTCGACGCGCCGGAATGCCGCATTCGGCGTGGTGGACACTTCCTCGCGCCAACCGAGTTCAAGGTTGCCCTGGCGCTGCGTGCCCGCCAGCACGCCGATCGGCAGCCAGTCGCCGCGCGCGTGATGTTCGGCGAGGCGATCGGCCGCGACCCAGCCGGCGAACAGTCGCGCCTGCAGTTCGCCCACGTGGTTCGTGCCTTGCGTGGCCACGCGCAGCGCGGCGAGCAGGGACACCGCGACGATCGTCATGGCGACGAGTACTTCGACCAGGGTGAACCCGGGCGAGTTATTGCGCTGCCATATCGCCATAGGTTTTCCCCTGCCCCGGCGCGATCCGCAAGTCGCCGACCGGCGAGGCCGCGATGCCGTAGTGCGCGCTGCCCAGCGTCAGGTCCATCGAGAAGGCGGACATCGAGCCGTCGGACGGAAACTCCAGGCGCATGGTTGATTGCGGTCGGGTGGCCTCGTTGCGCAGCTGCGAGATCACCATGCCGTGCGGCAGGCTGCGTACGCGCAACAAATCGTCATCCCGGATCTCGGACCAACTGTCATCGCTGCCTTGGCGCCAGAACCGGTAACCGGACCCATCGGCGGTCCACACGATGGCGTGACCCGTGATGCGCGATTCCTGGGCGGCAAGTTCCATGAGCTGCGCCAGTCGTTCGGCTTCGACGCGCAGCGTGTCGCTGTTGCCCGGTTGCAGCTTGACGCTGATGGTCCCCACCAAAATGCCCATGATCAGTACCACGACCAGCATTTCCACCAGCGTGAAGCCGCGCGTGTCGTTGTTGGCGATCACCTCAGGCATCGGCGCGGGCCCGGTCACAGCATCCATGAACCAAGGTCGGCATCGTTGCCTTCGCCGCCGGGAGCCCCGTCAGCACCGAGACCGTACACGTCGATTTCCCCGCGTACGCCGGGATTCAAGTATTGATAAGGATGGCCCCATGGATCTTTTGGCAGATGCCCGACATATCCCTCGGGCTTCCAGTTTGGTGGGATCGGGTCGGAGTCCGGCCTGGTCACCAACGCCTGCAATCCCTGCTCGGTTGTCGGGTAGCGCTGGTTGTCCAGGCGGTAGAGCTGCAGGGCCTGCATCAGACTGGCGACGTCCTGTCGCGATGCGGTCACGCGCGCCTCGTCCGGCCGGCTCATGACCTTCGGTACGACCAGCGCGGCAAGGATGCCGAGGATGACCACGACCACCATCACTTCGAGCAGGGTGAAGCCACGTTGGGATGGAACATGGACTGGCATGACGGGTCACCTTACTTGGGATGTACCGAGAAGCTACGAGGCCGACACCCGGCCGCGTTGCGCGTGCAAGTGACTGCGGGGCGGGTTTTCTCCAGCGTGAGCGCGACCAGATCGACTGGCGCAAAACCGGTCGTCGAAGGTGCACGGGATGCACGGTGTTCCCTGTTGAGATGCGTGGCCTTGCTCGCAGGTTCCGCGTGATTTGCGCGCTGGCAACGGCGGGATGTGCGAACCGGTCGTCAGTCGCAATCCCTGCTCGCGCGGCCGGTCTCTCGCTGGGAACCTTTCCCGTAGCACTGCGTCGGATATCTGAACAGCAGCACGTGTGCCTTGCACTCGGCTGCGCATGGGGAGAGGACAGAAATATCAGGGGAGGGGATGTCGTGCAGGTCGTTGGGCACGACCGGGGGCTTCAGGGTCGTCGCAACCTGCGTGCATGCAGCACGCTACGGTCGCGCCGGGTGGAAGACATGGCAGACGCGAACGGCGGGTGGGGGACGTGTCTCGCTTTGAGTGATTGCATCCAATGAAGAGGGAATATGTATGAGCAGGTTGATGCGTAAGAAATGGTTGCCGGGGGCCTTGTGCGTTGCGCTCGGTATGACCCTCGCCGGTTGTGGTGGCTCCAGTAACAACGACAATGCGGCTACTCCGCCGCCGCCAACTCCTGCGGCGCCTGGTCCGACCGTGGTTTCCGTCACGCCGGTCAATGCGGCCACCGGGGTGTCGAACACCGCCACGGTCAGTGTCACGTTCGACCAGGCAATCGATCCAGCGACGCTGGACAGCACGAGTTTCAGCGTGACTTGTCCGATCGGGGCCGAGCCCTTTGGCTCCGTCACTTATGACGACGCCAAGAAGACCGCCACCTTCGTGCGCATTACGGAC
>DATCWU010000220.1:0-3684 GCA_036566165.1 Rhodanobacter sp.
ACGGACCCAGCCGCGACGACCGCGCCCACCGCCACGCCAGCCACGCCGGACACCGGTGCGAGCCATCGCAGTTGGCGCGAGCGACTGGCGGGCAATGCCTTCGCACGCACCCTGGCCACGTTGTTTGTCCGCCACGCACCACTGGACGACGATCTGCTCGACGAGCTGGAAACGATTTTGATTACCGCCGATGTCGGCGTCGAGGCCAGTACCACGCTGGTCGAACAGCTGCGCACACGCATGCACAAGCGCGAATTTGCCGACGCCGCCGCGTTGCTCGCGGCATTGCGCACGGCGCTGCTCGAACAGCTCAAACCGGTGGAAATTCCCCTGCGGGTCGGCGGCCGCCAGCCCTTCGTGGTGTTGGTGGTGGGCATCAACGGTGCCGGCAAGACCACCACCATCGGCAAACTCGCCCGTCGCTGGCACGACGAAGGGCGCGCCGTGATGCTTGCCGCCGGCGACACGTTCCGCGCGGCTGCCGTGGAACAGCTCAAGACTTGGGGCGCGCGCAACGACGTACCGGTGATCACCCAGGGCCAGGATGCCGACGCCGCCAGCGTGATCTTCGATGCGCTGCAGGCGGCGCGCTCACGCCACATCGATGTGCTTGTCGCCGATACCGCCGGGCGCCTGCACACACAGAGTGGGTTGATGGACGAGTTGGGCAAGATCGCTCGCGTATTGAAAAAAATCGACCCCACCGCGCCGCACGAGGTCCTCATGGTGATCGACGGCACCACTGGCCAGAACGCAATCAGCCAGGTGCGCCAGTTCCGCGACAGCGTCGGCGTCACCGGGTTGGTGGTCACCAAGCTCGATGGCACGGCCAAAGGCGGCGTGGTGTTTGCGCTGGCGCGCGAATTCGGCCTGCCCATCCGCTTCATCGGTCTGGGTGAGGCCGCGACCGATTTGCGCGTGTTTCACGCACAGGCATTCGTCGACGGCCTGCTGCCAGCCAACCTCGGCGCGAGCCAACCCGATGCTGGCTGATTTGCGGCACGCACGGAGCTGAGCGATGTCACGCCGGTTGCGCCTCACCCTGATCGCCTGCGGCAGCATCGTGCTGGCGGGGCTGCTGGCGCTGGTGATCATGGTCTACCTGTTGCTGCAACCGGACCGCTTCACTGCCATGCTGCAGACCCAGGCGAGCAACCTCGGCCTGGAATTGAACCTTGCGCGCCCGGCCAGCCCTACCTTGTTTCCGCGCCCGGCCCTGGAGCTGTATGGCATAACGCTCAACGCGCAGGCTGCCAATGTACCGATCCTGCTCGCCGCGCGCGGTCGCCTGGCCCTGCCATGGCGCACCCTGCTTGGCGGCCCAACGGTAATCTCGCAACTGGAGATCGAGGCCCCGCGCGTCGACCTGGACGCACTGCAGGCGTGGTTGGCCCCGCTGCCACCGCGCCCGCCCGGGAGTCCACCGGACATTCCGCGCATCAACGCCGGGGTCAGCATCAGTCGCGGCAGCATCGTGCGCGGCAACGAGTTGCTCCTCAGCCATGTCGCCCTGCAAGCCGGCAGCCTGATCTCCGGGCGACCGTTTCCCGTCACCTTGTCGGCGCTTACTGCCGCCGGCACGCCACTGCAGCTACGGCTGTCCGCCATCCCGCGCATCGACGGCAGCACGCTGCAACTGGACAATGTCGCGCTGCACCTGGCGCAAGCCAGCACGCTGGTGTTGACGCTCAACGGCAGCGTGCACTGGCACGAAGCCACCGACGCCAGAGCCAGTCTGGCCGGCAAACTCGACTATGCCGACGCTGGCCAGTACACCGTCTCGCTACTGCTCAACCCGGCTGTGGCAGATCGGCCCCCGTTGTTGGCATTGCGGCTTGACGGCCCCGACAACCACGCCGACCTGCGCCTGCCACCGCGGGCGTTGCTGGCTTGGTGGAGCACGTTGAGCAGCGAGCAAGACCCGCAATTAAGCGTACCGCCAGGCAGTGGCCGGATGAAAATCGCCAAGCTGCAAGCCGGCAGTGTGAGCATCAAGGGGCTCAGCGTACTGGCCGGTGACGACGTACCGGCCGCAGCAACCACCACGACCGCGCCGGCATCGCCGCCAACCGGGTCGGCGGCAAAGCCAGCCACGCCGCAAAGCCCCACGACCAAGTTCAAACCGTGAGCACCACTGTCGCCGCACGTTTGCTGCGCTGGTTCGACCAGCATGGCCGCAAGGACCTGCCCTGGCAGCGCCGCACCGGATCAGCCAGTGACGATGCCTACCGCGTGTGGCTGTCCGAGGTGATGCTGCAACAAACCCAGGTCGGTACGGTCATCGGCTACTTCGAGCGCTTTGTCACCGCGTTGCCAACCTTGCGCGATCTTGCCGCAGCCAGCGAAGACCGGGTCTTCGCGCTGTGGTCCGGGCTCGGCTATTACCGCCGCGCGCGCTTTTTGCATCAGGCCGCGCAGATCTGCGTGACCCAGCACGACGGCAAACTGCCTGCCGATTTCGTCGCACTCAGCGCCTTGCCCGGCATCGGCCGCTCCACCGCTGGCGCCATCCTTGCGCAAGCCTGGGGACAGCGCTGGCCGATTCTCGACGGCAACGTCAAACGCGTGCTTGCACGCTACCACGGCGTGCCCGGTTACCCCGGTCAGTCAGCAGTCGAACGGCAATTGTGGCAATACGCGCAAGCGCACACCCCGGCCACCCGCAGCGCCAATTACACGCAGGCCATCATGGATCTGGGCGCCACCGTGTGCGTGCGCGCGCAGCCGCGTTGCGCGGAGTGTCCGCTGGCCAGCGACTGCATCGCCCGCCGCGACCACCTCACCGCGCAACTTCCCACGCGCAAGCCGGCCAGGGTCAGCCCCACCCGCAACACCTGCATGCTGGTGTTGCGCGACCGGCAGCAGCGTGTGCTGCTCGAACGCCGTGGCGCGCAAGGCGTGTGGTCCGGTCTGTGGAGCCTGCCCGAGGCCAGCGACATCGACAATGCCTGGCGCCTGGCGCAGCACCACGCGCAAATCGATGATGCGCAAGCGCTGAGCGCATTCACCCACGTCTTCACGCACTACCGCTTGCATATCGAGCCGTTGCTGTTTGATGACGTCAGCGCACGCCCGGGTGTGGCCGACAACCCGCACCTGCACTGGTTCGCTGCCGACGAACTGCTCACCCTCGGCCTGCCCGCACCGGTGCGCCGCCTGCTGCTGCAGATCAGTGACAGCGCACCGCCGTCCACTGCACAATGACCAGCAGCGGCGCACCTGCGCCGCCTGCAACCGGAGCTTCACATGAGTCGAACCGTCCACTGCGCCCTGCTCAAGACCGACGCCGAAGGTCTCGATTTCGTGCCCTGGCCCGGCGCACTCGGGCAGCGCATCTACGAGGAAATTTCAAAACAGGCATGGCAGCAGTGGCTTGCCCATCAGACCATCCTGATCAACGAATACCGGCTCAACCCGCTGGACGCCAAAGACCGTGCGTACCTCAGCGAACAGATGGAGAAATTCCTGTTCCTCGGCGAGGTCACCAACCCGCCCGGCTACATCCTGGCGCACTCCGTGCCCGAGTCCTGAACTTGACGAAGAGTCGCGCATTCGCTTTAATGCGCGGCTCACGTCGCATCTGCAACCCAAGCGGTTGCGCAGCCTTGGCCGGGTAGCTCAGTTGGTAGAGCAGGGGATTGAAAATCCCCGTGTCGGCGGTTCGATTCCGTCCCCGGCCACCAT
>DATCWU010000229.1:0-19057 GCA_036566165.1 Rhodanobacter sp.
GGGCAAGCTCACCGGCGGCGGGGGCGTGGCGACGGGTTGCGGCACCAGTGTTGCCGGTGGAGGCGGCGTGGCCGAGGCCAATGGTGCGCTGGCAGCGGCACTGTGATTGGGCTGCGCCGTCCGCACCGCGACCGGCGCGCGCGACGGCGTTACCGCAGCGGTGGTCGCGGCCCGCCCCTGATGACGTGGCCCGAACTGTTTTGGCAGCTCGCCGGGCACGGGTGGTGGTGGTGGCGGCGGTAATAGCTCATCGGCATCGATCAGCCGTACCTGCAAATATTGCTCCGGCTCGCGCTGCGGGGGCTCCCAGTCATACGGCGGCCCCAGCACAAAGATCGCGAGAAACACCAGGTGCATCAGCAGCGTGCCAAGCCACGCGATCCAGCGCTGCCCACGCGCGGTGGCCGTACGTTCGCGCTGGTGCCGGCGGGAGCGTATCCACCCGGCGGCAGCCAACGGCGATTCCATCAGCACCCGGCGGGGTGACAGCGGCAATTCGGGTGAGGCGGGGCCGGTTGGCAACGACATCGCGGCAGTGTAACGGCCACCACCTCCCCGCCGCATGCACTCAAGCGCCCGGGTTCGCACCCGCCGCGCGCTGGTGCAACTCGTCATCCACGGCACGATTTGGCGTGTCCGCCGGGCAACCCCACACCAGCGGCTTGCCGGCGCGATACAGCGCAATGCACGCCGCAACGCTCGGCGGTGGCGGCGCATGCGGATCGACCGCCAGCGGTTTGGCCGGAGCCATGCTCAGGCGCGCATCACCACCCTTCGCCGACGGTGGTGCGGGTGGCATCCTGCAGTCGAACGTGGGAATGCCCAGCAAGGTTTTGCACTTCAGGTGCACGCCGCGGGGCAAATCAACATCCTTGGTCTTGAGCAACGCCTCGCCCACATGGCGCACCAACGCGCCGCCAGCGGTTTCATCGGGTGGCGGAAAATATTTCTCGAAACGCGTCGCCTTGTACGGCACCGGATCGACGTTGTGCATGATGCGCGTATCGCCCTGCGGCGAACGTTGCACGTAATCAGGAGTCGCGGCGCTGCTGGCGGAATGTGCCGGCAACAGCACCTGGCCATCGCGATCGCGCAGCAGCAACGCCGACGATGGCGCGGCATTTGCGGCACGCACGTCAGAATGCGTGCGTGCCACCACCGTGGGCCGGTGTGGCGCCGGTCGCCGCGCGGGCAGCGTCACCGGCGGTGGCGGCGCAGGCGGCGGTAGCAACAAGATCGGGACAAAGCGCGCCTGCAAGGCAGGAGAAGCGGGAAGTTGCGGCGGCACCGTTGTCAGCAATGCCTGTCGCGCCACCAGTAGAAACAGCACGTGCAGCACCACCACCACGGCCAGCAACCACCAGCGGGGCCGCGCGACCAGCGACGGCAAAGCCAGTCGCTGGTGTGCACGCAGACGCAGGCCGGTTGCCTTGTCCCACGCTGGCATTACGGGTGTATTGCCTGCGGCGACGGGCAAGGCAACGGCAGCGGATTCACGCGGCGACGGCTGGGCGATGGTCGATTCTCAATGACAAGTACGCACGCAGCATGTCGCAACGCACTTGAATCTCGCGCAACTGACGTTGCGTGGCAGGTTGTCTCACGCCAGACCATCAACCCCCGCGACAGTTCCCCGCGGCCGCTTCTGACTGGTGCGAATGCGTGGCGCGCAGCCATGCCCGGCAGTGGCGACACGGGACCGTCCGCAAGTGGTGGTGCGCATGCCCCAGCACTTGCGCCGGGACTGCCGTGCACCAGCAAGTGTCTGCCCCCGGCGACAGCGAATCCGGGGGAAACCTTGGCCAGGTACCCTCGTCATCCCAAGTCGAGCTGGACTGGGCTTACCCGGCGTGCCGACCACGCCATTTTTGCCAGCCATCGACACCCATTCCGCGCCGTGCACAAACGCCAAACTTCAACGCCGTGCCTTGAGCAAGGTCCCGGTGCACTGTGGCGCGCCGCACCGACACGCCCAGATTTTTTTCAGCCGCGCGGTGTGCGGCACGTCAAGGGTAATGCCGTAATCGTAAGTCAGCTCCTCGCCGGGCTGGATGTCGCGCAATGCCTCGATCACCACCCGGTCACGCCGCGCATCCCCGTTGGCATTTTCCACCACCAGCGCCTGACAATTGGGTGCACAGCTGTGATTGATCCAGCGCGCGCTGTTGCCATCCTGATTGGCATCGATGATGTAGTGCGCGTTGAGCGTGAACAGGAAGGTATGCCCGCCTTCGCCACCATCGCCGTACAGCTCGTCAGCCTGCGCGTGCGTCAACCGCTTGCCTTTGTATTCGATGATCGTTTCACCGGTGTGCAGCGCACTGGCTGCAAATACCCCCGTGCCATGAATCGGTGAACGATGGGTCGAGATACGGCGGGTGATTGCTGGCATGGGACAGGACGCTGACGGAAGGGTCGCCATGATGCCCGCCACTTTCGCAAATGGGAAATGTCCGGGCCATCCGCGATCCCATCGCGCGGGTCGGGGCACGTGGCCCGCGCTCAGGCGCAACCCTGACTTTGCCCGCAGCCTCGGTTAGTATTCAAACAATCGTTTGAGGTCTTGCCATGAAACGACTGTCGCGAGGTTTGCTGTTGCTGATGCTGGCCGGTGCGTTGATTGCGTGTGGACCGCCGCGCAAGAGTGTGTTTCCGCCTGACGTGACGATCCAGCAACTGGTCGTGTCGGCCAACGGCCAGTGGCAACTCACGTTGCGCATCCAGAACAACAGCTACGGCGAGATGCAATTCACTGCACTCGACGGGAGCCTGCAGATCGCCGATCAACTGCCGGTACGCCTGCACACCACGTTCAAGCGCGACATCCCGGCGCTGTCCGGCGACGTGATTGCGCTGCAAGTGTTGCCAACCGCCACCATGACCAAGGCGCTGCAAGCGGTGGCCGCCAAAGGCAGCGCGGGCTCACTGCCCTATCGCATCGGCGGCAGCGCCACGGCCAAGCCGGAGCAGGAACGCAAACCACGCGACTTTGCTTTCAACGGTACCGACTGGTTGTCGCCGGTACCCGGCATCGCGCATACGTATCGTTGAACCATTCATCTTTTGAGGAATTCGCATGACTGCTTACAAAGCTCCGCTCGACGATCTGCGTTTTGTCCTGTTCGACGTGCTTGATGTGGTACCGACGTTGAGCGGCTTGCGCGGCGGTGCCGAACATACGCAGGACATCATCGACGCGGTACTGCAGGGCGCCGCCCAGCTCAGCGAGCAGGTACTGGCACCGCTCAACGCGAGCGCCGATGCCGAAGGGTGTCACTTCGACAAGGCCACGCACACGGTGACCACGCCCAAGGGCTTCCAGCATGCGTTCAAGCAGTTCACCGACGGCGGCTGGACCGGCCTGACCAATCCGGCAACTTACGGCGGTCAGGAGTTGCCCGGCGTGCTCGGCATCGCCACCACCGAAATTTTCCAGTCCGGCAACCTGGCGTGGAGCCTGTATCCGCTGTTGTCCGAAGGCTCCACGCACGCCCTCGAGTTGCACGGCGAAGAATGGCAGCGCGAGCGTTTCATGCAACCGATCATCGCCGGCGCGTGGACCGGCACCATGTGCCTGACCGAGCCGCAGGCCGGCTCCGATCTCGGCTTGCTCAAGACCCGCGCGGAACCAGCCGGCAACGACGCCGACGGACACGCGGTGTACAAGCTCAGCGGCACCAAGATTTTCATCAGCGCCGGTGAACACGACCTGGCCGAGAACATCGTGCATCTGGTGCTGGCCCGGCTGCCCGATGCGCCGGCCGGCAGTCGCGGCATCTCGATGTTCATCGTGCCCAAGTTCAAGGTCAACCCGGATGGCTCGCTCGGCGAGCGCAATGCGGTCACCGCCGGCGCGATCGAGCACAAGATGGGGATTCACGCCTGCTCCACCTGCGTGATGAATTTCGACGGCGCCGAGGGCTACCTGATCGGCAAGCCGCACAAGGGCTTGATGGCGATGTTCACCATGATGAATGCGGCGCGGCTGTCGGTCGGCGTGCAAGGCCTGGCGCTATCCGAGCGCGCGCTGCAAAACAGTCTCAACTACGCGCGTGAACGCTTGCAATCGCGCGCACTGTCCGGCCCCGCGTTCCCGGACAAGCCGGCCGACAACCTGCTGGTGCAGCCGGACGTGCGCCGCATGCTGCTGACCCAGCGCGCATTTGTCGAAGGCTGCCGCGCGCTGGTGCTGTACACCGCACTGCAGACCGACATCGAACACCGCGCCAACGATGAAGCCGCACGCAAGGCCGCAGGGGAACTGGTTGCGTTCCTCATCCCGATTGCCAAGGCGATGCCCACCGAGCTGGCCCAGGAGTGCACCAAGGAAGCGCTGCAGGTTTACGGTGGCCACGGCTACATTGCGGAAAACGGCATGGAGCAATTCGTGCGCGACGCCCGCATCATCACCCTGTACGAAGGCACCACCGGCATCCAGGCGACCGATCTGCTGGGGCGCAAGATCCTCCAGTTGCAAGGGGTCGGCTTCAAGCACTTCCTGGAAGAAATCAGCGCGTTCTGCCAACAACACGCGGCCGACGCCGCCCTGAGCGATTTGCTCGGTCCGCTTGCGCGGGTCACCAAGAGCTGGAGCGACATCACCTTGAAGCTGGCCGCGCGCGCACAGGCCGACGCGGAAGAACTCGGTGCGGCCGCCGTGGATTATCTGTACTACTCCGGCTACGTCACCCTCGCCTACCTGTGGGCACGCAGCGTCGCCGGCCTGGCCACCAGCAAGCAGTCGGAAGCATTCAAGCAGGCCAAGCGCGACACCGCCCGGTTCTACTTCGCACGCATCCTGCCACGCACATTGATGCATCAAGCAGCCATCGAATCGGGGGTGGCTACGCTGCCGGCGATTGCCTGAGCCTCCGGGAACCTGCCCCGCAAGGACGCCGGGGGCAACCGTGGCTTACCAGCGCATATGCGCGCGGGCTTTCGGTGTGCGCGCGAGCAGCGCGATGCCCTGCCAACGAGCGTCAGGGGGATGTGCCGAGGCGGGTCACTTATGCCTCAAGCACGACACCGCTCCGCCTGCAGCAGCAAGTCAATGCACACGGCGATCCATCAGGCGCTGCCAGCCATTCTCAGATACTGCTGAATCAGCGCTTCGTGGATTCCCGCGCTCTGCATGAGTTCGCGGGCCAGAACATCTTCCACGCTGGGTGCAATCGGAGGGCGCGATGATATCGACGACGTCTTCATGACGCGTGGATTCGCGGGCGCGCTGCTGGCCAATTCGGACTCGAGTAGATGGGTGATGTCATAAGCTATGTCAGTCATGACACAGGCAAAGCAACACTCTTGCCAAATCCGGCCGCGCGCACACCTGCGTTGCAATCAACGTACTGCTGAGCGCCCTGGCAACCACCCTACGGTCTATCCGTGTGGCTGCAGCAGTGAAGCCGGAGACCGTACTCCAGACCTGGCGCACGGACTGATGGGATGCGCGCTCGCCGGTCTCAGCAAAAGCACGGCCACCGCGATACCGTCAGACCAGCTCAAATCGCGTCACGCGCTTGACCGGATCGGCATCCACCAACCTGGCCTTGACCTCTGTACCGAGCAGCAACTCGGTAACGCCGTAAATGCTGGCTTCGACTGCCGGGTTGCGCACGATGACCCTGCCGCGCTTCGCATCACTCGCGGCAACTTCAACGATGGCGCCATCGAAGGTTGTACCGACATGCGGCGCCAGGGCAGCGGCTTCGGCCAGATCGAGCACAGCCTTTTCGTATTGCCGCGCCCGATGACCGGAGGCCTGCATGGCGGGTGGCAACCCGGGCAATGCCTGCAATACCCACTCGGGTACCGGCTGCTGCGCGCACAGCGCCACGCAGACTTCACCGGTGTAACGGTCCACCAGCCGCCGCAAGGGCGCCGTGGCATGGGTGTAATGCGCAGCAAGCGCCGACTGCATCGATAGCTCCGGCAGCTCGCCGGCGAACGCCGCGTAACCGGCGCCGCGCAACACCGAGGTGGCCGTGGTCAACATTGCGACGTGGGCGTCCTGCGACGGATCGAGCGAACGGATGAAATCGGGATAGCTCGTGGCAGCCGGCCAGGCGATGCCAAGCACCTTTGCCGTGATGCGCAGCCGCTGGATGTCGCGCGGATCGGGTTCCGGCAAAGTTCGCAGCAAGCCCACTTTCGCCTGCACCATCAATTGCGCCGCGGCCATGCCGATCAGCAACGAGATCTGCTCGTTCCAGTCTTCCACGGGCAGCCGTGCGCGGAAAGCCAGCTTCCACACGCCAGCAACCACGTCGATCTCCTGCTCCGGCAGCGGCAGGCTGATGCCGCCGCGCGCACGCTCGCGCTGCTGGCGCAATTCACCAACCTCGCGCATCACCGCCCACATCGGGTCAGCAGTTCCGGCATCGATGTGCCGCTGCACCCCGGCGTAGTCGAGTTTGGCCCGGCTCTTCACCAACGCCCGGCGGACATCGATCGCCGCCGTTGCGCCGGTGTCGTCCAGCTCGATGGTCCACAGCAATGCCGGGCGCAACCGATCGGGCAGCAGTGACGTGGCATCTTCGGACAGCACCTTGGGATGCAACGGGATCTTTGCATTTGCACCATACAAAGTCTCGCCGCGCCGATTGGCTTCAAGATCGACCGGATCTCCTGCCGTCACGAACGCAGCGACATCGGCAATCGCATAAATCACCCGATAGCCAGTGCCCATACGCTCGACATGCAGCGCCTGATCCAGATCCAGCGACTCCGGCGGATCAATGGTGCGCAACGGGATGTCACTGCGATCCAGCGCCGGCAACCGGGGATGCCGTGCCGCTTGCATCGCGGCCGCCTCAACCTCCGGCGGAAACGCCAGCGGCAACTTCAACTCGCGCTGGATATCTGCCATACCCTGCACCAGTACGGCATCGGCGGCAGGTTGAACGTGGATGCGGCGCGTGCTCGACACGGGAACTCCTAGCGCGGGGCCAGCCTGCCACCGGTAAAGCCGATCAGCGGACGTGGCGCGACGCCGGAAAATATACACGCACCGATCGGTCAGCCGCCGCGTTGGCCGGCCGCCTGCGGGTAACAACACCACGGCCGAAGTCGCTTCCACAGGACTTGCCCCCGGCAGAGTCACTCCCGCAGCATGGTTCCGGGCCTGTCCCGGGAATCTTCAGCCCTGATCCTTGCGGCCTCGCTGCAAGGGCGGTTCACGGAGACTGGCGACGGGCCTGCCCCGGCAAGCGATTGCGCATCGAATCCACGCGCGACCGACACGCTGCGCGACGCGGTGCTGGCGACACCGCGTCGACGTGCGCTCAGTTCCTGGTGGTGTTCGCCGCCTCGGCCTGCTCACGCAGTTCCAGGCGATGGGCCAGACGATCGATGTTGGTCAACGACAGCAAGTGGGCGTAGATCCAGCCGAAGACGCCTTCGCGCGCAAACTCAACCGTGGTCTTTTCATCCAGTTGGCGCAATTTTTCTTCGTTGACCACGAACACGCCAGTGAGGTTGATCGAGGTGCCGTCCACGCCGTCCTTGCCGTCCTTCTTCAAGCTCACGTTGCGTGACTCCAGCAGGTCGTGCTTGACCAACTGCTCCATGAACCAGCGCGTGCGTGCAACATTCTGCTGGAACTCGCCGAGAAACTTGACGGCGCCACTCAGCAACTCGGTATCCGTGCCGTCTTCCTTGAACAGGCGCTCACCGTCGGTCTGGCCAAAACCCTCGTACTTTTCATCGAGGAACACGGTCATGTCATCGCCTTCCGCGCCTGCCGGTTTTTCGGCCAGGATAAACGGGTAGCGCCGCACAAAAGCCGGGATGTACATGCTGGTCTCCCAGCGCCCGTCGCGGTCGACGAACAGGTTTTCATCCTGACGCAAACCCAGCAACGCGATGGGGCCTGCATCTTTGGGATCGTTGCCGCCAAACACAATCATCAGGTCGCGAGCCGCGATCGCAAACTCCGCACCGGTCAACGGCACGGAATGCGCTTTCATCGCAAACTTCATGCTGGACGCGCCCTTCAGGCGCAGATCCTTGTGCTCGGTGCGGTTGAGCGGTACCGGATGCTCGTAGAAAAGGACTTCAGCCACGTTGCTTCCTCTGCCCCGCCAAGCCGGGGCCGCCAGCACAGCGCCCCCTCCCAAACCCGGCGTCGGGTCTATGTTGACTGGCGACTATATCAGTGCACCGAAGCTCATGGCGACAGCAGCATGCGCACGACCGGGCGTTGTTCTATGCTCAGAGTCATCACCCACGGCGCGCGGCCACGTTGCTCGCGCTGCGGGAGTCGAGGAATCGCCCGCATGTTGATGGACGTACGCACCAGCACCAACCTGAACACCACCCGGGTACTGTCACTGGATTCGGCCGGGCATATCCTGGACTGGATCAGCTGGCAGGACGCTGTCTGCCTGTACGCGCGTGGCGCCATCGCGTGGACGCTCGGCGATCCGTGCCTGCTCGTGCACGGTGGTTTCAGTCGACTGCATGGCACGCAAAGCCTGTTGCAGCTGCACCCCATCGTCGCCAGCACCGGGCGTTGTCGCGACCAGGCGGTGGATCCGTCGCCGACGTTGACCAACACCGCGCTGTTCGCGCGTGACCGCTTTTTGTGCATGTACTGCGGCGCGCAGTTTTCCCGCGTCGAACTTACCCGTGACCACGTGTTGCCGGTATCCAAAGGGGGGCGTGACGAATGGCAGAACGTGGTCAGCGCGTGCCTGGCGTGCAATCTGCGCAAGAGCAATTGCACGCCGCAGGAGGCCAAAATGCCGCTGCTCGCGGTGCCGTACCGACCGAGCTGGGTGGAACATCTGATCCTGTCCAACCGCAATATCCTCGCTGACCAGATGCAATTCCTGGTCGATCACCTTCCGCGCGACCGGCGCCACCTGCTTGCCTGACCCATCCGACCCCCGGCGGCCAGCCATTCTCGCCAGATCCACACGGGTCCAGCAAACGACCCATCCACGCCCCTGGCCCAACCGGTTGCCCGACGCCAGCCTGCAGCGTGGTACGCATGGCCCGCGTGCATACGTAGCACGTTCAGCAAGCCATGCTTGCCCCGGCCCCGCCGCTAGCCCAACAATACGCGAATGACTGACCCTGTCCGCTATCCCCACCTGGCCTACATCGACAGCCCGGCCGACTTGCGCCGCGTACCCGACGCCGAACTGCCGGCGGTGGCCGACGAGTTGCGCCAGTACCTGATCGAATCAGTCGCCACCTCAGGTGGCCATTTTGGGGCGGGTCTGGGGGTGGTGGAACTGACCGTCGCACTGCACACCGTGTTCGACACGCCCACCGACCGTCTGGTGTGGGATGTCGGCCACCAGAGTTATCCCCACAAGATCCTGACTGGTCGCCGCGAGCAGATCACCACGGTCAAGAAGCAGGGTGGCCTGGCGCCATTCCCGCGACGCAGCGAGAGCGAGTACGACACGTTTGGCGTCGGCCATTCGTCAACTTCCATTTCCGCCGCGCTGGGCATGGCCATTGCCGCGCAGCACAAGGGCGACCAGCGCAAGATCGTTGCCGTGATCGGCGATGGCGCAATGACGGCGGGCCTGGCGTTTGAGGCGCTGAACCACGGCGGCGATGTCGAACCGAACATGCTGGTGGTGTTCAACGACAACGGCATGTCGATCAGCAAGAACGTTGGCGCCATGGCCAAGATGCTGGCACGCGCGATGGCCAGTCAACGCCTGAGCGCGCTGCGCGAACACGCGAAGCGCGCGATTCCGAAACACTCGATGTTCGGTCGCCTGTTCAAGCGCTGGGAAGAACACGCCAAGGGCATGTTCGTGCCCAGCACCTTGTTTGAAGAACTGGGCTTCCACTACACCGGCCCGATTGACGGCCACAATATTCCACAGTTGTTGCAGGCGCTGCGCACGGTGAAGAACCTGCCCGGCCCGCAACTGCTGCATGTCATCACCACCAAGGGCAAGGGTTACGCGCCGGCCGAGCAGGCACAAATCAAGTATCACGCGGTGGGTCCGTTTGACCCTGACGCCGGCGTGGTGAAGAAAAACGTCCCGGCCAAGCCGACCTACACCGACATCTTCAGCGACTGGCTGTGCGACATGGCCGCCACCGACGCCAAGCTGCTCGGCATCACCCCGGCGATGCGCGAAGGCTCCGGCCTGGTGCGCTTTTCCCGCGAGTACCCGGACCGCTACTTCGACGTGGGCATTGCCGAACCACACGCCGTGACCCTGGCCGCCGGCATGGCCTGCGAGGGTGCGAAGCCGGTCGTGGCGATCTACTCCACGTTCCTGCAGCGCGCCTACGACCAGGCGATCCACGACGTGGCGTTGCAGAACCTGGACGTGACGTTTGCGATCGACCGCGCCGGCGTGGTCGGCCCGGACGGCCCGACCCATTGTGGCAGTTTCGACCTGAGCTATCTGCGCTGCCTGCCAAACATGCTGATCATGGCTCCGGCCGACGAAAACGAATGCCGCAAGCTGCTGAGCACCGCATTCCAGTACCACGGACCGGCCGCCGTGCGTTACCCGCGCGGCACCGGTACTGGCGTGGCCGTGCACGCCACGCTGGACACCTTGCCGATCGGCAAGGCGGAACTGCGCCGCCGCGGGCACACCCTGGCGCTGCTGAGTTTCGGCGCGATGCTGTCGCCGGCTGCCGAAATCGCCGCCGAACTGGACGCCACGCTGGTCAACATGCGTTTCGTCAAACCGCTGGATGAAACCCTGCTGCTGGCACTGGCGAAGACCCACGACGCGTTTGTCACCCTGGAAGACAACGCGGTAGCCGGTGGCGCCGGCTCCGCCGTGGCCGAATGCCTGTCAGCGCACGGTGTGACGTTGCCGATCCAGCACATTGGCCTGCCAGATGCCTATCTGGAACACGGCAGTCGTGAACAGGTATTGAGCATGGCCGGCCTGGATTTGCCCGGCATCCGCCATGCCATCCTGGCGCGTTTTCCGCAGCTGACGAGCGTGGTGGCCAACGCCGGCTGATCGCCGCGTCACCGGTCTTCACCGCGTTGCCCCCGCGGCCACGGATACCCTCACCCGGGCTGGCGCCCACCGCTGACGCGGTCACGTTGTTCCAGATCCTGTGCGGTGAACACCTCGGCGTAACCAGCCGCCTGCAACAACTCGCGCGCAGCCACGCCCTGCTTCCAGCCATGTTCGAACAACAACCAACCGCGCCCGGCAAGGTGGGCACGCGCCGCCGCGACGATGGCGCGAATGGCGTGCAGGCCATCCTTGCCTGACGCCAGTGCCGTCATCGGCTCAAAGCGCAAATCGCCCTGCGCCAAATGTGCGTCCGCCGCCTCGATGTACGGCGGATTGGACACGACGAGGTCAAACCGTTGATCTGCCAATGGTGCCAACCAGTCACCGTGCGCGAAGCTCACATTGTGGATACCCAGGCGTTGCGCGTTGCGCCGGGCTACAGCCAAGGCCTCGGCGCTGCAGTCAGTCGCCACCACACGCGCGTGCGGGCGTTCCTGCGCCAGCGCCAGCGCCACAGCACCGCTGCCGGTACCCAGATCCGCCACCGCGCAAGGCCCACCTTGCGGCAAGCGCGCCAACGCCAGTTCCACCAGCAACTCTGTCTCCGCACGCGGGATCAAGGTGGCTGGCGTCACCTCCAGGTCCAGCGACCAGAAGCCGCGCCGGCCAGTGATGTACGCCACCGGCTCACCCGCGGCACGCCGCTCCACCAATGCGGCACAGGCTGCCTGCACGTCCGCACTCGCCTCATCCTCGGCATGGGCAAACAACCAGCTACGCGGCTTGCCCAGCGCATGCAGCAGCAAAACCTCGGCATCCACGCGATCACCAAGGCGGCGGGCAGCCGCTGCCAGCAGTCCACGCATGTCAGGCATGGTGCGGCGGCTCCTGCGGGGCCGGCGTGGTCGCTGGCGGCAACTGTGGCGGCGTTGCCTTTTTCGGTTCGCGCTGGCGCCAATAGCCACCAGCCGACCATGCCGCGAACGCCCAGCGCAACCAACCAATCAAGGCATTGGCCAGCCACAGTGCCCATGCCAGCATGGCCAGCTTGTAGAACCACAGTGAAACACTGAGCACCCCGGCGACCGGCAGCGCGCCAGAGCTTTGATCCGCGAACCAGCGCAAATCGGCGGCGCTGGAGCCATTGCCCGCCACATGCATGTCCGGCAACCCCAGCAAACCCTTGGGCACCGCGCCAACCAACACCAACACGGCCAATACACTCAGCGCCACCAACCCCGCCTGCAGCAGATTGAAGCGTACGGCATCCCAACTTGGTGGTGGCATATGCCGCCCGCGCAAACCCAATGCGATCAACCACACCACGACCAGCGCATAGGCACTCCACGCAAACGCGGAAAAGCCCAGCCCCAGCAGCAACCAATGGCGGAAACGCAGCGGTGTCGGTGCCAGCCGTGCCAGCAACCACGCGGCCAGCAGCAACACGACCAGTTGCGACCAATACAGCACGGCCGGCCCGGCCGTCGGCCCCCAGGTCCACAGCACCCAACGGTCGTGCGGCAACTGCACGCGCGTGTCGATATTCGCCACGGGTGCACCAAGCGCCACGGCTGACGTGTGCGTACGCCAGGCGACACCGTGCGGCTCGCGCCAACGCAAGGTGTAGCCGTGCTCACCGGGCAGCAGCGGCAGGCTGATTTTGCCGTCGCGTACGGCCAGGTTCACCTCGTCACCATCCCGGCTGGCGCCGAGCAATTCAGCACCGGGCGGCAGGCCGAGCAGATGTTCGCCACCGCGCGTGCTGCGCGCACGCAGTCCGAGCGTGGTCTCGGTAACCCGCGCACCCACCTCGCTGTCGACGCGTACGTGGTCAAACGCGAGGCTGGTGCCGGCCGCGGCAGTCGGCTTGGCAAGCGCCAAGTGCAGCGTTTCACCGGGCAATGGCTGATAGCGCAGGCCGCTGGCGCTGGCGCTGGTCGGTACACCGTGCGCGTCGACATGCCACATGGGTGCACTGTCGACACGCCACACCTCGGCACGCTCGCCCAGCGCCGGCGCCTGCAACGACAACTGCGCCGTGTGATCGAGCCGGCTGGTCCAGCTTGCGCCATGGCTGTTGGCGTCGAAAGTGACATTGATGCGGCCATCCTTGACCAGCGCGTCGGCACCCAGCGGATGTTCACCGGGCAACAACGGCAAGGTGATGCTGAAACCACCTGCCTGCGGCGCAATGCGCTGCACCTCGTTCTCCACGGTCCAGTCGACGCCAAAAATCAGATGCCGGGTCAACCGCACGTAGGGCGGAAAACTCCGCGCGGCTGCGGTTTGCTCGCCACCGGCAAGCTGCTGCGTTCGATTGAGCGCGATGCTCTGGCCGAGCGGGCGGCCATCCTCCACGCCAGCCAGCGACCAGCCTTGAGCGCTGAATTGCACCAGGTGCGGGCGCAAGGCAAACTGGAGCGTGGTGCTGTCGGTTGCGTCGATGCGGTAACGCAAAACCACCTGATGCACACCCCGCTCCAGGCGCAGCAGCAACTGCCCGTCACGCCGCGCCAGCGCCGCGTCGGCGCGGCCATCGACGCTGACCGCCAGCAGTTGCAATACGTCCTCGGTCTGCGGCAACTGGAACGCGGTTGGCGCCTGGACATGCGCCTGCAACTGCATCTCCAGCACGTCGTGGTTCACCTGCAGCGACACTTGCGCCAACTCCGCACAATGCGGCGCGCACTTGGGCGCTTCCGTCAACCGATCCTGCAACTGACTGAGCAATTCCTGGCTCGGCAGATTTTGCGCATGCCCGGTACCGGGCAATACCAGGCAGGCGAGACACAGTGCGGCGGCGGCTCCACTACCGCGCCTGCCGCGCCAACGCAGCGGCAACGGCGGCAACAGTTGGCGCGCCAGCTGCGCCAACAACGCGACCAACAGACCCACCAGCAGCACGCGCAACAAGCGCACCAGCCACGCCGGCACAATCACCAGACGCATGCTTTGTCCGCTGGACACCGGCCCGGACCAACCAAGTTGATAGTCGTTGCCGACGTTCCATTGCGGCACGCCGGCGCCGGCTTGAAGGGGACCTTGCTGGCTGGACATCGGCACCAGCGGCCGCAATGGCAGCTGCGCTGCACCCACTGTCACCATCCGCGATGCCTGCATGGGCGGCGGCGGCGCAGGTGGTGCGGACGGCGCGGGTGCGGCAGCCCGCGGAGCCAATGCGGCAGAGTCCCGCGGCGGCGCCTTGGCTGACATTTCCTGCAGCGCAGGTGGTTGGCCAGCGACCTGTGCCTGGACCACGGGGGTCAGCGCGCGACTTTCCAGTTGCGGATGCAGCGCGTACTGCAACTGCGTTGCCACAAACGGCAACGCCCACAATACCGCGATTGCCAGCATGGCCAGCGCACCGACCCGCGCGCCAGCACGCAGGCGTCCATCAGGCAGTGCGCGCAGCAACAACGCCAACGCCAGTGCCAGCGCCAACGTCCAGCGCGGCACGCCACTTTCATGCTGCGCGAGTGCCAGCAACACGGCGGCCAGCAGCGCCCAACGCCAGCCAAGCAGACGCCCCGCCAGCAGCGCGATCAACGCCAGCACAAACAAATCCAGCAAGGTCCACTGCGCCAGCCAGGAATCCGGCGAACGATCCGTGCCGACGGTGCCCAGCAACCGATAGCCATAGGGCAAATGCAGGTTGGCACGGATATTCTCCAGCGGCAACTGCCAACCCGCCACGGGAATGGCGCCACCATGCGCGGGCAGACGCAAACCGGAGGTGAGATCCAGCGCGCGCGCGCGCAACTCGATGCCACTGCGGCCCTTGCTGTCCTTGCTGATCAGCAACGGCGCGTCGTTCTGACTTGCTCGCTGCAATTGCCACGGTGCGGCAACATCAAGGCGCTGGTGATGGCGCAACTCGCCGGTGAGATGATCCGCCACACTCAGGCCGCGGCCGGAAAAATCCAGCCACATGTCCCGGCGCAGCGTCAGCCGATCGCCTTGCCCACCAGCGTCACCCCGATTGCCCGCGGCGATGGTCAGGCCGGTTTGGCCGTCCAGCGCATACGCCGGCAACCGGCGCCATTCCAGCGGCACACCCGCTTGCCCGGCATCCACAGCGTTGCCTGTCACCTGCGTGCTGCGCAAATCCGTGTCGTCGGCGTAGCTCCAGATTTCCTGCCGCGGCCACGGTGTGGCCGGCAGTTGCAGCGCCACTTTGCCCAGCGGTGCACTGTCCCGGGCAGCCAGCGTCAGCGTCCACTGGCCCGGCCGCAGTTGCACCCGCAAATGGCCATCGCGTTCCATTCGCGCCGGCAGGTCACCAGCCAAACTGGTGGCAACAAAACCCGCGGGCAGCACGGGGCCAAGCGACTGTTCGCGCGCGCTGCCGGTCACATTGAACTGCAACCGCGTTTCCAGCATGGCCGGCAAACCGTCCGCAAGCCGACGATAAACGCGCAGCGACAAGGCGTCCGCAGCGCGCTGCGTGGCAGCCGCCTCACCCAGGGTCAAGGCATTGTCGTTGCGTTCAATCCGTTCGACCGCCGTGCCATCGACGCTCAGTTCCAGCACGCCAATCGCCGCCGGCACGTACAGGCGCGCCGGGCGTGAGGCCCAAGGCAACATGCCACGCACCTGATAGTTCCCGGGCGGCAGCCACAACATCGGCTCCCCGTCATGCTGCACCACCGTGGCCGTCTGGTTATTCACGCTGACCCGCTGCGGCCAGTTTTTCAAGCCGCCGGGCAAGGCGACCCAACTGGACGCATCCACCAGCACGCCAAGCGTGAAGCGGCCGCCGTCCGCGCGGGCATCCAGCGTCAACTTGCCCGGCCACGCACACTGGTAGCTATCGCGACCGGGCATCGCGCTGCCCAGCACCGGGCACGCATGCTCCGGCCGATCATGCAGCACCCAGGCCTGCCAGTCCTGTAGCGGCGGTGGCACTTCCTGCGCCGTCAGCGGCAGCACCAACAGCAGGCACAAACCCAGCAACGCGGATGACCGACGAAACATGGCGCTTTCTCCCCGAGTGCCTATGCCGCGGCAACAGTGTACGGGCTAAGTGCCCCACGCATACAAGCCTGCCGGGCGGAAAAGCCCGGCACGCCTGCGCGTGATGGCAACGACGCGATCAGTGTATGGCGTCAATGGCCGCGGCAGCCTGCTTCGACTTCAACGCACTGCACAACTGAATGGACTCACTGGTCTGGGCCAGGCCACGCGCCGCGCCGGTGACATCTTTCAGGCGCGACTGGAAGAACGTCTGCAGACGCTCGGCCTCGGTCGGCGAGCAGCCACCGCCACCCATCAGCCCGGGCAGACGGCCGCCGGCGAAACTGCCGGTACGCTGCACGATCTGGTCGTAATGCGCCACCGACCACTTCCATGCGGCATCGCGTTGCGCCTGCGTTTCACGACTGCCGCGAAGCAGCATGGCCATCTCGCCGACCTTGACCTGCGGGTCCAGGGCAAAATTGCGCACCTGCCCGGCCAGTGCCGGATCCTCGGTCGAGCTCAAGCCGGACAGTATGGCGTTGCGCACGCGTGCATCGCTGGTTTTCGGCAACTGGGCAATCAGCTCGGCAACGACGCTCTGGCCACGCTCCTGCACTGCCACACCCAGCACATCCCCAAGCAAGTCCGGATTGCCGGCTGCCACGTCCAGGCGGCCCTCTGCCGTACGCTTGAGGATCGCGTCGCCTTGCGCGAGCAGCGCCGCACGCACCGCCGGCACTTTGACATCGAGTGCCAGCAAGTTGGCCAGCGAACTGCGCAGCAAGGCATCGTCGGCCGCCTCACCTGCCTTGCGCACATAGCCCAGCTGCTGCATGCGCGGCAGATACGCGGACGTGGCCCACGCGGCCAACTTTGCGTGTTGTGCCGCGGTGCTGGCCAGGCGCGTGCGGATCCAGTCAAACGTATCCAGTGGCGCGGTGGCGACTTCACGCACCGTGGAGCGGGTCAGTGGCCGCAGCGCGGCCAGCGCGGAAGCGGCATCCACGTCGCCACGGCGGAAACTGGCTGCCACGGCGTCGGCATAAGCGAGCTGTTCGGCGTCACCCAGCTTGCCGACTTGCGCCGCCAGTCGCGCCAGGTCGTCTGTGTGCATGGCAAAGCGGTAATAACCGAGACCATTCGCATTGGGCATGACCCAGGTCGGCTGGCTGGCGTCAGCCAGAGTCATCGTGCCGTGCGCCTGGTCGAACAACTCGCAACTGACCTTGCTGCCGGCAGCCGTGCCGTAGCGCACGCACATCGGCACGCCCCACACCTGCCGCGTGTCCCCCGTGCTGCCATACGGTAAGTAGCGACTCTGGCTGAGCTTGAGCACGGTCTTGCCGCCTTGCGTGGTGACCTCGGTCTGCACATAGGGCACGCCAGGCTGGTTGAGGAAGCTCATGAACGCCTGCTTGAAGCGATCGCCCTTGCCGGCGGCGGTCGCGATCGCGTCAACCAGATCAGTCGCGGTCGCATTGCCGAATTTGTGTTCCTGGATATACGCGCGCATACCCTGCTGGAACGTCTTGTCGCCAACGAAGCCCTCAAACATGCCAAGTACGCTGGCGCCTTTCTTGTAGGTGATGCTGTCGAACGCGGTCTCGATGTCGCCGTTGTTCTCGATTGGCTGGCGAATCTTGCGCGTCGTCACCAGGCTATCGCCGCCCATCGCCGCCTGCGCGCCAAGTACGCGGTCCAGATCGGCGCGATATTCGGGGTGCACCTGTTCCGTCACCTTGCCCTGCATCCAGGTGGCAAACGCCTCGTTGAGCCACAGGTCATCCCACCATGCCATGGTCACCGTGTCGCCGGTCCACATGTGCGCCAGCTCATGCGCGGTGACGTTGAACGAGCCGCGCACGTTGCGCGCCGGCGTGCCCTTGTCCAGCAACAACAGCCAGTCGCGGAACGTCACCAGGCCGGGGTTTTCCATCGCCCCGGCAGAGAAGTCCGGCGCCGCCAGCAGGTCGAGTTTGTCAAACGGGTAGCCGAAGCCGTAGTAGTCCTCCAGCGCGTGGATGATGCTTGGCGTTTCGCCCAGCACATGCGCCATCCGGTGCGCTTCGCCCGCGGGGGCGACGCCACGCAATTGCAGCGGCGTGCTGCGCCAGGTGCCCGGCGCAATGTCCGGCGCCTTCGCGATATCCCACGGACCAACCGCAAACGCCACCAGATAAGTCGGCAATGGTTTGGTCTGCGCAAACGTCAGCGTCTTCCAGCCCTTTGTGGCAGGCACAGCGCGCACCTGCATGGTGTTCGCCACGGCAGTCTGATCGTCAGGAATGGTGATGCTGATGTCGAACGGCGTCTTGAAGCGCGGTTCGTCAAAGCCCGGGAAGGCGAAACGCGCGCTGATCGGCTCCATCTGCGTCATCGCATACGGCTGGCCCTTGGCGGACACCTTGTACAGACCTTGCAGTTGCGCATTCAGTGGCGCGGTGTAGTCCAGGCGCATGGTGAGGTCTTGTGGCTGCAGCGTGCGGCCGAAGCCGACGCGCACGACACCAGCCTTTGCCTCGGCCACCGTGTAGGTCCCGCTGTGCTGCTGGCCTGCGGCATCCGTGATCGTGACCCGTGAAACCTTCAGCGCGTTGCCATCCAGCCACACATGATCGGACGCCTGTGTCAGCTTCAGCTTGATCGTGGTCGTGCCGGAAAAGTCCTGCTGCGCCGGATCCACCTTGAACGCCAACTGGTAGGACTGCGGTACGGCCCACGCCGGCAGCTTGCCCTGCGGTACCGGATCGGCACCGACGGCGAACACCGAGCCGCAACACACGGTCAATGCCGTGAGCACGAACGAGCGAATGAACCGAGGCATGCTTTGCTCCGCAAAGAAATCAAACACCCAAGCTAGCGGCGGAGGGACCGCTCAACCCAGTGCCATAAGGCATGCCTGCACATGCCATGCGCCGACGCGGTTCGCGCTGCACAGGCAGCACACACGGATCCTCCAGCCAAGTGCGGCACCTCTTGCAGCCGCGACCAGGGGGGGAACATGCATTGTTCAGCCCGATGGTTACCGGCACAATCATAGTCAGTGGCTATCGAACAACCGGGACTTTCCATGAATCTGCGCGATCTGCATTACCTGGTGGCACTGGCCGAACACCGGCATTTCGGTCGCGCCGCCGACG
>DATCWU010000226.1:0-15914 GCA_036566165.1 Rhodanobacter sp.
GTCGTCGTCCAGCACGCGCAGGTGGTAATACGGAATTTCCGCGTCGGTGCCGTACAGGTCGATGACATCAACCGCGCCGCTGGCCACGGCGCGGTACGCCAGGGTGTGCTCGAGCCCGCGCACTTGCGTCTGCGGCAGACCATAACGCTGGCGTAGGCCGGGCCAGCCATCGGCGCGATCCATGAACTCGTTGGAAAAACCAAAGCGCAGGTCAGGATGCGCCGGCAAATCGGAAATGCGTTCGATGCCAAGTGTGGCTGCGCGCTCTTCGCGCATGCCGATGGCATAGGTGTTGTCGAAACCCAGCGAATCGGTGATACCGATACCGAGCGGCCGCAATTGTTCGCGCAGCGTGGCGATATCGGCATCCGGCGCGACGTGCTTGAGCAGCTCATGCGTGAGCGTACCGGTGTATTCGGGATAGACGTCGATATCGCCATGCTGCAGCGCCGCCCACAGGATGCTGGTGCCACCCAGCTCGCGCTTGTGCACCGCCGCGATGCCGGCTTCGTCGGCGCCGATGCGCGCCACCTCGCCCAGAATCACCGACTCGGTGAATTGCTTGGAACCAATCCGTACCGTCCCGGCACTCGCCAGTCCCGGCGCCAGGCCCACGGCAAGCAGCAGGCCGACCAGCCACCTCATCGCGCACGCTCCGGCAAGGGCCGTCTGGCCGCGACAAACTCGGCGACGAAAGTCGACGCCGGGTGGTCGCGCAGATCCTCGAAGCTGCCGTCTTGCACGACCGTACCAGCACGCAGCAGCACCAGCCGCGGGGCGAACCACGCCGCCTCGGCCAGATCGTGGGTGACCACGATCACGGTCTTGCCCAGCCGGTCGAAAATGGCCCGCAGTTCGTCCTGCAGTTCATGGCGCACGATCGGGTCCAGCGCGCCCAGCGGTTCATCCAGCAGCAACGCATCCGGATCCAGCAGCAACCCGCGCATCAACGCCACGCGCTGGCGCTGGCCACCGGAAAGCTCGGCCGGATAGCGCGCCAGCACGGCCGGCGGCAGATGCGTGAGTGCGGTCAGTTCGTCCGCGCGTGCAAGGATTCGCGCTTTGCTCCAGCCAAGATGGCGCGGCAACAAACCCAGGTTGCCCAACACGGTAAGGTGTGGAAACAAACCCCCATCCTGGATCACGTAGCCGACCCGGCGGCGCAGCGCCAGCACCTGGTCGCGCTGCAGTGCCCGGCCATCGATCAGGACGCCGCCCTGCTCCGGCCACTCCAGCCCGAGCAGCAGCCGCAACACCGTGGATTTGCCCGCGCCACTACTACCAATCAATGCCGTGCTGCTGCCAGCGGCAAAGGCCAGGCTGACATCATCCAGCGCACGCACCGTGCCATAACGCTTGCTGACATGCTCCAGGGCAAACGCTGCGGCTGTGGCGCCGCTTGCAGCTGCATCAGGTTCGCGCATGGGCATCAATGCAGGCTCGGCCGGCGCAGCACCCATCTCACCGGCAGCGCCCCACTGGCAACTGGCGCTCCGTGGACCAGCGATCTGCCACACGACACACGCGACGCGCTTGCCTGCAGCACGCCTGCCAGTGGCGTGGCGTCGATCGAAGTGGCTGTTGACTTCATCCGCTACCTGATCCGGGTCCGATGCACCGGACGGCAGCGTACCGCCGGTCTGCCGGAATCGTAACCGGTCTGCGGCAAAGCCGCCGCTGTGGGAGCAACTTCAGCCGTGATGCTGTTGTCCTGGTGGCGGCACCGAAGGCATCGCGGCTGAAGCCGCCACAAAACCAGGCGGCATAGCGCAATCCACTGCTACTCCTGCGCGTTGATCACCGCCAGGAAATCGCGGCCATAGCGTTTCAGCTTGGTGTCACCCACGCCGCTGATGCCCGCCATTTCGTCTTCGTTCGCCGGCAGTGCACGCAGCATCGCCAGCAGTGTCGCGTCATGGAACACCACGTACGGCGGCACGCCTTGCTGCTTCGCCAACTGGGTGCGCACTGCACGCAGGGCGTCCCACATGGGCTGCTCGTACGCCTCGATACCGAGGTTGCTGCCGGCGGCGGATTTGCGCTCGCCACGAGTGCGCCGGATACCACGTTGCGGGCGTACATCCTCGCGCAACTGCACGCTGCGGGTGCCGCCAAGTACGGCGCGGCTGGCGGCGGTCAGGCGCAACGTGCCATAACCTTCGGCATCGGCTTCCAGCAGGCCGGCAGCCAGCAGTTGGCGAAACACCGAGCGCCATTGCCGGTCGTCCAGGTCCGCGCCAACGCCAAACGTACTCAAGCGATCGTGTCCCAGGCTTTGCATGCGCTCGCTCGCCACGCCGCGCAAAATGTCGATCACGTGACCAGAGCCAAACCGCTGCCCGCTGCGATACACCGCCGACAGCGCCTTTTGTGCCGGCACGGTGGCGTCCCAGGTTTGCGGTGGGGTCAGGCAATTGTCGCAATGCCCGCACGGGCCGGGATACGTTTCACCAAACGCACCCAGCAGCAACTGACGGCGGCAACTGGTGGCCTCCGCGTACGCCAGCAGCGACTCCAGCTTTTGTCGCTCCACGCGCTTGCGTTCGTCACCGGATTCGCCTTGCGCGATCATCTGGCTCAACGTCACCACATCGGACAGGCCGTAGATCATCCACGCTTCAGCCGGCAAGCCATCGCGGCCGGCACGACCGGTTTCCTGGTAATAACCTTCCATGCTGCGCGGCAGATCGAGATGCGCGACAAAGCGCACATCGGGTTTGTCGATGCCCATGCCGAAAGCGACGGTCGCCACCATCACCACACCGTCTTCGCGCAGAAAGCGCTTCTGGTTCGCGGCGCGGGTCGCGCCATCCAGACCGGCGTGATACGGCAAGGCCTCGACCCCGGACTCCGCCAGCCATGCCGCGATGTCATCGACCTTGCGCCGGCTGAGGCAGTACACGATGCCGGATTCGCCGTGGTGACCATCCAGGAATTCACCGAGCTGGCGCTTGGCGTTGCTGCGCAAGGCCACGTGGTAAGTAATGTTCGGTCGATCGAAACTGGCGACGAAGCGTCGCGCCTGCTGCAGCGAGAGGCGCTCGACAATTTCCTCGCGCGTGCGCGCATCCGCCGTGGCGGTAAGCGCAATGCGCGGCACCTGCGGAAAGCGTTGCGGCAGAATCGCCAGCTCCCGATATTCGGGACGAAAATCGTGGCCCCATTGCGATACGCAATGCGCTTCGTCGATGGCGAACAACGCGACTTCGGTCCGCTCCAGCAAGCCGAGAAAGCGGCCGGTCAACAGCCGCTCGGGCGCGACATACAACAGGTTCAAGGCACCGGCCAGCAACTGCTGTTCAACCTCGCGCTGGGCCCCCGCATCCAGACTGGAGTTGAGATACGCTGCCGCCACGCCAACCGCGCGCAGGGCTTCGACCTGGTCCTGCATCAGCGCGATCAGCGGCGATACCACGATGCCCGTGCCCGGCCGCAGCAGCGCAGGAATCTGGTAGCACAACGACTTGCCGCCACCGGTCGGCATCAGCACCAGCGCATCGCCACCGGCGCTCACCTGCTCGACTACAGCCTGTTGTTGCCCGCGAAAACTGGGGTAGCCAAAAACCCGTTGCAATACGTCGAGAGCAGTCTGATCCATCTCGCCCATGCTAGGGGTCGACACGCCGGAAACCAAGCAAGCGCTTACAGCGCTTTGGCGTCAGCGTCCACGCACATGCGCTGCCGATGACTGCACAAGGTCGCGCCTGTGCAAGTGCCGCGGACACCGACGGCATCGCGCACCGGGCCGAACGCGGCCACGAACACAACCCGCACCCATCAAGGTTCCAGCATGCCCCACAATGCGCGGTCCAGATCCGCATCCAGCCCAAATCGCCACAACGCCACGCGCCCGTTGTTCACCTCGACGCCCTCCGCACGCAGCAGCCGACATTGGGTGCGAAAGCCGGCACTGCCCGGCGTCAGCGCAATATGTCCGCTGGCGCGCAGCACGCGATGCCAGGGCAAGGTCATGCCTTCCGGCGTCTCTCCCAGCAACTTGCCCACCAGCCGCGCCCGGCCGGGCAGACCGGCGCGCAACGCGATTGCACCATAGCTGGCGACGCGACCACGCGGAATCGCCGCGATGGCCGCATAAATGCGTCGATGGCTGTCCTGCATGCGCAACCTCGCGAGTAACCCGACGTCCGTACCCACGGCGCGTCGCCTGCCCCATCGTAACCAGCTGTACCGCGACGGCGCAGACGTGTCAGAGTAAGCACAGGTCATCACGGGAGTCACCCCATGCAGCATTTTGAAGCGGTGCGTTCGCACCTGGGTAGCCGGCACGCACTGCGGCGCAACGACCCGTACCTGCTCAGTTTCGATCTGCCGCTGCGCCAACAGCGTACGCAAGGCGTGTACTTGGCCGAACTGGAAGATGAAGCCGGGCAGTGCTATCTGCGTATTTCCACGCCGGTGGGGCCGCTGGCCGGTGTTGACGCCACGCGCTGTCTGCGCTTCAACTGGCAACAGCGCACCGGGTTTCTCGCCGTGGAGGATCTGGATGGCTCGCCGTACCTGCACTTGTGCGAAAACCGCCCGTACGATTCGATGGATAACGCGGAACTCGATCGACTGGTACTGGAACTGGGCTCGCTCGGCGACCAGCTGGAGCAACTCATCGCCCGCGATACGGACGCGTTGTAACCGCGCTAGGAGCCTGTCGGGCTTTGGTGGTCGAGTCGAGAATTCGGCTGTGTGAGGATAGATTTCTGACGATTCGCCGGTTCATAGTGGTTCTATGGACCAAGAATCGGCGAAGCGCTTCACAACAGCGAAGCTGGTCAAATCTGGACCACACAGGCGGATTCGCAGACCGGCCAACCAAAGCCCGACAGGCTCCTAGACGATCCACTCGGTAATCAGCACCAGGCCATACGCCAGCCCCGCCGTTACCGGCAAGGTCAGCACCCAGGCCCACACCATGCGCTTGACCACGGTCCAGCGAATGGCGCTGAAGCGCTTGGCGGCGCCCACGCCCATGATCGAGGTCGACACGATGTGCGTGGTCGACACCGGGATACCAAATGCGGAAGCGGCAAAAATGATGATGGCCGAGCTGGTCTCGGCAGCAAAACCATTGATGGGATGCAATTTGACCATCTTGTGGCCAAGCGTCTTGATGATGCGCCAGCCACCGCCGGCCGTACCGGCTGCCATCGTCAGCGCGGCCACCACCTTGACCCAGGTCGGAATGATGAAAGCCCCGCCGGCATCCTCGGTGATCTGCAAAAAGTTCAGCCACTGCGGCAACTGGTCAAACTCGTGCGCTGCCGTGCCCCCGGCCAGGGCCAGCGCAATGATGCCCATGCTTTTTTGGGCATCGTTCATGCCGTGCGCCACACCCATCGCGGTTGCCGACGCAATCTGCGCCTTGCCAAAGAAACCATTGACGAACGACGTGCGGCCGAGCCGGCGCAACCAGCCACGGCGCTCGGCAAACCAGGCTAGCACCGCATACAGCAGACCCATCAACACAAAGCCGAGGATGAAGCCGCCAATGGGCGAATAGACCATGGGCATCACCACCTTGGGAACCACACCCAGACCGCTGAACCAGCCGCCATCAGCCCAGATCACCGAACCCATGTGGTTGCCGGAAAGCGCCAGCGCCGCACCGATCATCGACCCGATCAGGGCATGGCTGGAGCTGGAGGGCAAGCCCAGCCACCAGGTGATCAGGTTCCAGATGATGGCAGCCAGCAACGCACAAATGACCAGTTCCGGCCCCATGTCCACCACGCCGGCGTTGAGCAGGCCCGAAGCAATGGTGGCCGCCACCGCAGTACCCATCAGCGCGCCAAACAGGTTCGTCACCGCTGCCAGCAGCACCGCCTGACCGGGCGACAACACCTTGGTCGCCACCACCGTGGCGATGGAATTGGCGGTGTCGTGAAAGCCGTTGATATAGGTAAACGTGAGGGCAATGACCACCTCGGCGATAACCAGGCTCAGGCTCATGCGCGTCCCCCGACAGCCCGTGGCGCAAATATGTCCCGGACCCTGTGGTGCCGCCACACGCCCGGCCCGGTGCCGCATTTGTTGGCCAGCATGGTCAGGAGTTCTTCAATACGATTGAATACACGATATTGCCGACATCCCGACACTTGTCGATGGCCTTTTCGATCAGCTCGAACAAATCCTTGGCCAGCATCGCACGCATCACGTCGTCGCCTTCCACGTACAAGGTGCGATACGGCGCCAGCAGCATGCGATCACCTTCCGATTCCAGCGCCTGCATCCGATCCTGCAATTTTTTCATCGGATCAATCTGCAGGCTGCGGCGCAACTGGCTGATCATCTGCGCCACCACCGCGGTGGACTGGGTGAGGATTTGCGCCCGCTGGGCGAAGTCCACGCCGGCCACGCGCGCGGCAACAATTTCGTAGCGCTCGGCGAATTTCTCGATGGTCTTGGGGATCTTGTACAACGCGGAGTTCAGGGCCTCGATGTCCTCACGGTCGAGGGCAGTGACGAAGGTATTCTTCAGCTCTTCGCTGATTTGCGCGGCCAGCGCTTTCTCCCGCACCCGGTTGGCCGCAAACGAGGTCATCAGCGGACCTTCGCCATCGTGGTTCAACAATGCCTGCATGGCGTTGGCGCTGTCGCAAGCCGCGGCTGCGCTCTGCTCCAGCAAACCGTAAAACTTGTCACCTTTGCCGAACATTGTCTGCAGGGAAAACATGGGTCATTGGCCGAGACGGGAATGGCGGCCATGTTACAGGAGTGGCGTGCTGCTTCGCACCATGAGCGTAGTTTCAGCTCACAGGTGAATTGCAGCCTCGGCTGCCCTTACACTCAGACCCATGCCCCCACATTTCACCTGGTCGCGATGCTGACCCAACTCGCGCTCGTTTTCGTGCTCGCCTTGTGCAACGGCTTTTTTGCCTTGTCGGAAATGGCTCTCGTCGCCTCGCGCAAGAGCCGCCTCAAGACGATGGCACGTACCAGCCGCCACGCCGCGCTGGCACTGCGCCATGCCCAGGCGCCGGAGCACTTCCTGTCCACGGTGCAGGTCGGCATCACCCTGGTGATGCTGATTACCGGTGCGATCGCCGGGGACGCCCTCGGTGGCCACATTGCCGCCCTGGTGGACGGTTCGCATGTCGCCTGGTTCGCCCCTTACGCGCGCGGCTTCGGCATCGTGATCGGGTTCGTCGTCATCTCGTTCATGCAGATTGTCATTGGTGAACTGGTACCCAAACGCCTGGCGCTGTCGGCACCGGAAAAAGTTGCCGTATCCGTCGCCTTGCCGATGCTGCTGCTGTCGCGCCTGACCATGCCCTTCGTGTGGTTGCTCAACGCCTCCAGCAACCTGCTGTTGCGCTTGCTGCGCAACAACCCGCAGCGCCGCGGTGCCGTAACGGAGGAAGAGATTCGCATGCTGGTGGCGGAAAGCGCCGAGCAAGGCGTGCTCGATGCCGATGAGCACAACATGGTCAACCGCGTATTGCGTCTGGGCGATCGCACGGTCGACAGCGTGATGACCCCACGCATGCGCATCGCCTGGCTGGACATCTCCGCGTCACGCGCCGAAAACCTCGAGGTCCTGCGCGATACCCCGTACTCGCGCTATCCGGTGTATCGCGGCGACGAGAGCGATGTAGTCGGTGTGGTCGAGGTCAAGCGCCTGCTGTACAGCTTCACCGAGGGCAAGCCGGAATTGTTTGATCACTTGGCCAAGCCGCTGTTCATCCCCGCTACCGCACGCGCGCTGGATCTGCTGGAAGAATTCCGCGACGCGGAAACGCCACTGGCACTGGTGGTGGACGAATACGGTGACATCGAGGGCCTGGTGACAGTCAACGACCTGCTCTCGGCCGTGGTCGGCGCCACCCAGATCGGCCACTCCGGCACGGACGAGAGCGCCCCCATCGTCCAGCGCGACGACGGCAGTTGGCTGATTGACGGTGGCCTGTCCACCGACGACCTGCGCGAGCTGCTGCAAATCGCGGAATTGCCCGGCGAAGACGAACACGATTTCCACACCGCCGCCGGCATGGTGATGTCCGCCCTCGGGCGCATCCCCCACACCGGCGAGATTTACCGCTGGGGCAGTTATCGCTTCGAGGTGGTCGATCTGGATGGTGCGCGCATCGACAAACTGCTGGTCACCTTCATCCCGCCGACCGCAGCCGACGACGACGGCTAGGTGTGGTCTCTCAGTGGGTTGTTCATCCGGGGCAGCTCTGGAAGATCAGGATCACAAAGCCGACCCAGCCTTCGGGAGCCCAGCGTGAACCGGCACAAACATGCCCGTTCAAGCCCTCGCGGTCGGGCCCTGCTTGTTGATCGTAGCCTTGTTCATGGCCTGCGGACCGCAGAGGCCACACACGCGGCCGGTGTCAACGCGAACGTGGCAAAGGCATCCGGCGGCAACGCGTGGGAAATGAAAAAGCCCTGCGCGTGATCGCAGCCGACCGCGACCAGATAGTCCAGCGCCCCCCGATCCTCCACACCCTCGGCGGTGACGCGGTAGCCCAGCCGGTGGCTCAGGTTGACCAGGGAGCGAACGATGACTTTGTCGCTCGGGTCACTGGCCAGGTGTTTCACGAACATCTGATCGATTTTCAATTCGCTGACCGGCAGGTGTCGCAGGTAGGCAAAGGTGGACTGTCCCACGCCGAAATCATCGATGGCGATGCCGACGCCCTTGTCGGCCAGCTGCCGCAGGGTGCGTATCGCCGCATCCCGCTCGCCAATCACTGCACGCTCGGTGACCTCGACCGTGAGGCTACTGGCGGGTACGCGATGGATCGCCAGCAAGCGCTCGATCCGCTTCGGCAGGTCGGCGTCTTCCAGATCGTGCGTCGACAGGTTTACCGCGATATGCAGCGACATGCCCGCGTCGATCCACTGCCGCACCTGTCCGAGCGCGCTGGCCAGCACCCAACGGCTGACCCGCTGGATGTTGCCGGTATCCTCGGCCATGCTGATGAAGTCGTCGGGCGCCACCCAGCCGTGCCGCGGATGACTCCAGCGCAGCAGTGCCTCGGCGCCATCGACACAGTTGCGCACAAGATCGAGTTTGGGCTGGTAATGCAGCGCCAGCGCGTCGTGATCGAGGGCTTCGCGCAGGTCGCCCATCAGTGACAATCGCTCGGGACGATGCGGGTCGGTGGCTGCGTCGTAGAAACTCAACGCACTGGCTGAACCACTGGCGGCGAACTGCGCCACCTCCGCGTGCCGCAGCAGCGTGTCGGCCTGCGCACCATCCGCAGGCGCCATCGTGATTCCCACCGAAGGCAGGCGGTCGATACTGAAATCGTTTTCCTGATAGGCCACATTGAGCGTCTCGAGTACGCGCAGGGCAGTCGCCACGGCCGCTGCCCGCCCCACTCGCGGCAGCCACAGCATGAACTGGGTATCGCTGATGCGCGCCAGATACACACCATCCGCGACTTGCCGGATACGCGTACCGGCATCCCGCATCAGGCGATCGCCCAGCGCATGCCCCAGCGTCTTGATGATGTCCGGCAACCGAGTCAGGCCGACAACCAGCATGGCGCCGTCCCCGTTCTCGGCCAGGTCATGCTTGATGGTGGTTTCAGCCGCCACCCGATTGGGCAGGTCGGTGGCCCCATCATGCATCGCCTGGTGGCTGATACGCAGTTCCCGCTGGCGCACCGCCTCGGTCATCGTGCCAAACGCGCTTGCCAGCTCCCCGATTTCGTCGTCCCGTTGCATCCTGACCGGCACGCGGTAGTCACCAGCCTCGATCCGCCGTACCGCGACCGCCAATGCCTCGATGGGACGGGAAACGCTACGCGCGATCAACCAGGCGCCAAGCAGGCCGGCGCCCAGGCCCAGGCCCAACATGATCGCCCACGCAATCGCCACGGCGCGGAACGGACGCAGCGCATCGTCCAGTGAATAGCCAAGCACAGCCACTACGGGCGTCCCCTGCTCGGGCTGGCGCAGGCGATGCGCGAGCACGATGTATTCCTTGCCGTCGACACGCGTCAACAGCGGTTTGCGCGGCAAGTCACGCTGCGTCATGGCCAGGCTGTCCACTAGCCTGGAACCGTGCTCGCCACGCGCCAGGACCGACCATTGTCCGGGGGTCAGCTGCGCTGCCAATTCGATGTTTCGCGGCAACGCCGAAAGCTGCTGTATGTGCGCCAGCAGCGTGTCGTCCAGCGGCACATTGACCACTACCAGGCCTACTGGTTGCGGTGCGTAGATCGGCACGACCACCATCCACGAGGCCTTGCCATCAAGCGCGACCACCGCGGCGGTGCGCCGGTCGTAAGCGCTGTTGATCAAATCCGGGAATGGAAAGCTGCCCGGCACGTGATCAGCGTCGTCGGTATCCACCTCGACCGAGCCGTCCAGGTCGACCAGCAACATGCGCGAAGCACCGACTCTGCGCCCGTGATTGCGCAGCACGGACAGCACGGTGACGTGATCACGCTCGGCAATCGCCTTGCGCAACGCATAGTCGAGCGAGAGCACGTTGACACTGCCGGCGATGCGCGCGGAGATGTCGTCCATCTGCGCCACGAACGCGCTGGAGTTGACGGTCAACTCACGCTCGCCTTCGCTTACCAACGCGCGCCTGGTCACCTCGTAGACGAGACCGGCTGTCACCAATTGCACACCGACCATGGTCGCGACAAAAAACAACGCAAGATGAAGGCGGAAGCTCATCGAGCGCATGATCGGCTCAGTAATCCGGGTGACCGCGATCCACGAACGTGCGTGGATCGGGTATCAGCGACAGCGTGAAATTCAACCGTACGTCATGCGCATCGTCGGCAACAACCAGCGTCTGTGTCGGCTCCGGTTGTCCCGGATGCAGTTGCGGATGCCATACCCGCGCGGTGTAACGGCCCGGTGCCAGGTCGTCAAGCGTGGCCACGCCATCACGATCGGACATCGCTATGGCCGGCAGGGCCGACACGAACAGGTAGGTAATCATGTGATCGTGGATGTTGCACCCGACGGCAGCGATGCCGACCTTGTCCATGCTCATCACGGGCGAACTTTCGCCGGGACGCAGCACCAGTTCGAACGTCTTGATCGGGGCAAACGAATACGCATGGTGGCGGGTAATGTCGCTGTTGCGGAAAACCACCTTGTCACCCGGGCGCAGCAGTTGCACGTAGGGGATGAAGGTCTCATGTCGCTGATCGATGATGTGCGTGACCGGTGGCTTCGACGAAGGGGGCACAACCCCGGCATCCGGGGTCAGCATGACCACCGCATCGCTCACTGCATGAGCATGGCCATCACTGAGATGCACCACGGCTTCGGCGGCCATGACCGGGCCGCCCCCCACGCACAACAACCATGCGATACCGAGCAAACAACGCATTGCCGAATCCCCTGTTCTGGCACTTGCCGGGCTGCTTTCTCCGGCTTCGCTCCCCGCGAAGTGCTGACGCTAGGGTAACCCAAACGCGCGCGCTGTCTGTGGACAGCTGCTCCGGAGCAATCCCCGGCGCGGGCCTGGCGCTTTCCGGCCGAGTCGGCGTCGGCGTCGACTCAGGCCATTGGCCATGGAAGGTTACCGGCCCGACGCGCAGCGCCGCGCCGCCGGCACGACCAGCCCACCCCGATTGCTGCTGGCGATCAGCCGCTGGCGCCCATCGGTATGGCGCGGCAGCGGTCAGATCAGCCGATCATGGACCCTCACTCCGCAGCGCTGCGCGCACCAGCCACACCGGCCAACTGCGCCATACGCTGCGCGTCGGCGAGAATGCCGTGCATGATGCGCAGTTCGCGCTCGTCCATCTGCGCGCGCTGAAACAACTTGTGCAGGCGCAGCAGGATCGTGGTCGACGTGCGGCCTTTGTGGAAGTCGATGTCTTCCAGCGTTTGCGCCAGGTGCGCAAAAAACCGCTCCATCTCCACTGCATCTGCCAGCGGTTCGGTGGCGCTGACCGGCGCCGGCTCCGGCGCATCCGCCAGCATGGCCAGACGCACTTCATAAGCCATCACCTGGACCGCCTGCGCCAGATTGAGCGAGCTGAAATCATCCACGCTGGGAATGCGCACCATGCCGTGGCAATGCGCCAGCTCCGCGTTGTCCAGACCGGTGCGCTCGTTGCCAAACACCAGCGCCACCTGCTCGCCGCGCGCCGCTGCCGCCAGCACTTTCTGCGCCGCCTCGCGCGGCGACCATTCCGGCAAATGCACACCTCGTCGTCGCGCCGAAAGACCCAGCGCCAGGCTGGTGCCGGCCAGGGCCGCAATCATGTCGGCGTGGATCCCGGCCCCAGTCAGCACGGCATCGGCGCCCACAGCCAGCGCGGTCGCCTGCGGATCTGGAAAGTGCGCCGGCTGCACCAGTTCCAGCCGCGTAAAACCCATGGTGCGGATGGCCCGCGCGGCGCTGCCGATGTTGCCCGGGTGCGAGGTACGCACCAGCACAAAGCGAAACCGGGCGGCAAGATCTTGGGCAGTAGTCATGTGTTACGACGGTTGGAAACGGGTCGTCAAGAATAGTGGATGCGGACCCGGCAGAGTCGACGCCGTGGCGCGTCTGCTAGAATCGCCAGCCGCAAACCCGCTCTCTCCAAGTCGAAACCATGTCCAGACCCGCTGTCACGATCGCGGCGCGTGCCGCGCGCGCTGCAGGCAACATCATCCTGCGCTACATGAACCGCATCGACGGCCTGCACGTCGTCGAAAAGCAGCATCTGGATTTCGTTTCCGAGGTCGACAAGCTCGCCGAAGCCGAAATCATCAAGGAGTTGCGGCGTGCCTATCCCGAGCACGCGATCCTCGGCGAAGAAAGCGGCGCCACCGGCAAGGGGCCGCTGACCTGGGTCATCGATCCGCTTGATGGCACGCACAATTACCTGCGCAGCATTCCGCATTTTTGCGTATCCATCGCGTTGCTGGAGAAGGGCGTTCCCGTGCATGCGGTGGTGTTCGACCCGCTGCGCGACGAGCTGTACACCGCCAGCAAGGGCGACGGCGCGTTCATGAATGACCGCCGTCTGCGTGTGTCCGGGCGCGAGAACCTCAGCGGTGCGTTGATCGCCACCGGTTTTCCGTTCCGTCAGCGCGCGCACCTCGCTGCGCAGTTGGACATGACCCGCGCCATCCTTGGCGAGGCCGAAGACATCCGCCGCTCCGGCTCTGCGGCACTGGACCTGGCCTACACCGCCGCCGGTCGCTACGACGGCTATTTCGAGATCGGCCTGAAACCGTGGGATCTCGCGGCCGGTGTACTGCTGGTGCACGAAGCCGGTGGTCGCTATTGCGATTTCGCCGGGCGCGACGGCATCCCGGAAAGCGGCAACATCATCGCCGGCAATCTCAACGTGGCCAAGGCCATGGTTGCCGTGATCGGCGCACAGGCGACACCGCAACTGCTGAAGGCCTGAGCGGCGCCACCACCGGGGCGCCCTGGCGCAGTCAGCGCAGACGCCCGACGCGGCGCGGAATCGGGCGCAAGACACCGGTGCCCCGGTGCAGCTCACAACGCCAGAACTCTGCACACGAGTGCGGCGGCATGCCACGAATCCAGCCGCAAACGGCAACGCCGCGCGCTACAGCATCGCAGGTCGCGTCACGCCCGCGCCGAGTCAAAAAACATCAGATAGACGAGCCGACCGTTCTCGAGCCGGTCGCCAAAAGCCGCGCCCGCGGTGTGCCACAACCAGGGGCGCAGCAGCAACAACCGGTTGAAGCGCATGGGCACCCGCATTGTCATCTCCCACTTGGAATCGTCGTTGCTGTCCTTTTCGATGATTTCCCGATGCACCTCTTGCAGCGACGAGTAGCCCATGGCCGCAAGCTCTTCCTGATTGATTGGACGGCGGTCGGTGTTGGTCCGTCGATGGCGGAAAAACTCGGTCCCACCGCGACAATCCTCTGGCAGGCTGAGGTAGAGAATCCCGGACCAGTGCGAACGGTCGACATGCACCTTCGCGCGCCCCGTGTCCGCCGCGAGGGTGATGCGACATTTCCCATGCGATTGTGGCGGTGACAGCAGGCCCAGCGGCTCCCCCACAATACGCGAGGCTTGCTGGACGAGACCCTCAAGATTGATCCGTTGCAGCGAGTTGCGCCCAGGAAACGCCCCATCCTGTTCCGGATAAGTCAGGCGCAACGCAGCAGCGCGCAACTCGAGGGGTTGATCGAGAAAATCGTCGACGACGATCAGGGAAGTAGGCATACCAACAGAGTTTACCTTGCGCCACATGACCCGCCCAAGAAAACCCGGCGCGTGCCGGCCAACCCATCGTCGTTGCTCCAGAGCAGAGTGTCGCAGTCGCCACGCAGCGCAGGGCGAAGGCCATTTTGCCCAGGCGCGGGAACCGCCGGCCAGCGATTCCATCTACCAGCATGAAGGCTGCGATCGCCCTGGACTGACACGGCCGACGCTACGATCAAGCACGCCTGCTATTCATTCGTCCTTGCGGGTCCCTCAACGTGAACTCCGGATTGCCTCACCGCTGCCACCAAGCCTCCACGTGGCCGGCTTGCCCTGGCGCCACGCGCAGCATTCCGTATCAACCGGGCGGCAGCCACCATGCCGGAACCATGCCATGAATCACCTGGCACAACGCCTGGGTGGCGCACTGGCGCGCTACCTCAACCATCCGGCGCGTGGACCGTATCCGCATTTGCCGGCGGATCTGACCACATTGCGGCGCATCCTGCGCCCGGCGGATGTCGTGCTGGTGGAAGGTCGGGCGCGCATCAGTACCGCCATCAAATACCTGACCCAGTCCACCTGGTCGCACGTGGCGCTATACGTCGGGGCTTACGCCGGACAAACCCTGAATGGCGCAACTGATCTGCTGGTCGAGGCCGATACGGAGCGCGGTGTCCACTTGTTCGACCTGCAACAGTTCAGTGGCTATCACTTGCGTGTGTGTCGACCGGTCGGGTTGAGTGACGTCGACGCGCACCACGTGGTGGATTACGTCATGGCGCGACTCGGCGAACGTTACGATTTGCGCAACGTGTTTGACCTGGCGCGTTACCTGTTCCCCACTCCGCCCATCCCCGGACCATGGCGTCGGCGGATGCTCGCGTTGGGCAGCGGCGATCCCACCCGCGCGATCTGCTCGACACTCGTCGCGGAGGCCTTCCAGTCCGTGCATTTTCCGATCCTGCCGGTAGTCCACACCGAATCTGCCACCACACCCGAATGCCACGATTGCATGCGCGAAACTTTCCACATCCGCGACCACAGCCTGTACACGCCGCGCGATTTTGACGTCTCGCCGTACTTCGGGGTCATCAAACCCACGCTGACCAACGGCTTCGATTACCGGCAGATGATCTGGGACAGCGACACTGCTGTGCCGTCCTGAGCATGGCTGCAATTGGACCGCGGTGGCGACCCCACCAGCATCCGCTCAGCCGCGCGGCGACGGCTTCGGCGGCCCAGCCTCACGCAAGACGTCGCGCAGAAACGGGATGGTGATGCGCCGCTGCGCCGCCAGCGACGCTTGATCGAGGCGATCGAGCAAGTCCAGCAACGCGCCCAGATCACGCGCGTAACGGGCAAACAGCCAGTCCAGCACGCTGTCATCGAGCTGGATGCCGCGAGCAACCGCCTGGCTGGTCAGCACGTGGCGGCGCTCCGCGTCATCCAGTGGCTTGAGCGCGAACTGCGTGCAGGCACCAAGCCGTGAACGCAGATCAGGTAGCGCAATACCCAGGTGATTTGGCGTATTCGCAGCGGCGAACAACAGCGCACTGCCTTCGGCGCGGCTGCGATTGTAGAGGTCGAACAAGGCGTGCTCGGCTTCGGCGTTGCCCGCGATCGCGTCCAGATCATCCAGCGCGAGCAGTTCGCTACCCACACTGCCGCGCAACGCGGCTACGGGATCGACCAATCCTGCCAACGGCAGATATTGCGCGCGGCGCCCACTGGTGGCGATTGCCGCGTGTTCCGGCGTGGTGGAATCCGCAGCGGCCACGTCGGCAGTCACGGCTTGACAAGC
>DATCWU010000290.1:0-12656 GCA_036566165.1 Rhodanobacter sp.
GTCCAGGGCGACGTCACCACGCATCGCGTACGCGGGATTAACGACACAGGTGAAAGGCTGTCCTTCCTCGCGCACGCGCGCAACCCGGCGAAGGTTTGCCTCGGGGTTCCGAGCGCGCAGCGTCGCGCACGAAGTGCATGAGCCCTCGCCTGCCTGTGCACGGTGCGCCCGGAGACCAGCGGGATCCGTGGCTGGCGCTTGACCAGAAAAGCCGGAGTTTCCATGAGCGATACCGTCGGTGACTTCATCTTGCAGCGACTTTCCGCACGGGGCGTGCGGCGTGTATTCGGCTATCCGGGCGACGGCATCAACGGGCTGATGGGCGCGCTGGGACGCGCGGCCGACCGTTTCGATTACGTGCGCGTGCGGCACGAGGAAATGGCGGCGTTCATGGCCTGCGGCCATGCGAAATTCACTGGCGAGGTAGGTGTGTGCATGGCCACCTCGGGGCCCGGTGCGATTCACCTGCTGAACGGCCTGTACGACGCGAAGATGGATCACATGCCGGTGCTGGCAATCGTCGGGCAGGCCACACGCACTGCGCTCGGCAGTGACTTTCAGCAGGAGGTCGACTTGCAGGTGCTGTTCCAGGACGTCGGCGGTTATGTGCAAACCGTGGTTTCGCCGGTACAGGTGCGGCACGTGCTCGATCGGGCGCTGCGGATTGCCACGGCGGAACGCTGCGTCACCTGCATGATCGTGCCCAACGACCTGCAGGAAATGCCGGCCGTACCCAAGCCGCCCCGCCAACACGGCAGCGTGTATTCGGGTACCGGTTATGCCAGCGCGCATCCGGTGCCACAGGAGTCCGAGATCGATCGGGCCGTAGCCGTACTCGATGCGGGAAGCAAGGTAGCGATCCTGGTCGGTGCCGGTGCGCTTGGCGCAGGTGCCGAGGTGGCCAGGATCGCCGAACGGCTGGATGCCGGCGTGGCGAAAGCCTTGCTGGGCAAGGCGGTGTTGCCCGACGCCTTGCCGTACGTGACCGGCGCCATCGGCTTGCTCGGCACCAAGCCAAGTTGGGAGATGATGAACCATTGCGACACGCTGCTGATAATCGGCACCACCTTTCCCTATCCCGAATTCCTCCCGGCCGAAGGGCAGGCGCGCGCCGTGCAGATCGACATCAACGCGCGCAACGTGTCCATGCGCTATGCCACCGAGGTCAACCTGATTGGCGACAGCGCGGAGGTATTGCAGCGATTGGTGGCCAAGGTGCGCGCAAAGTCCGAGCCGGATTGGCGCGAGCGCATCGAGCTGGATGTGCGCAAGTGGTGGCGCGCGCTGGATGCCAAAGCCATGGTGCCGGCCGAACCAATCAATCCGCAACGCATCTTCCGCGAACTGTCGCCCCGCCTGCCGGATGCCAGCATCATTTGTGGCGATTGCGGTTCGCACACCGGCTGGTACGCGCGCGACGTGAAGTTACGCGAAGGCATGCTCAGTTCCATGTCCGGCAAGCTCGCCACCATGGGCAGTGGCATGCCGTATGCACTGGCAGCCAAGCTGGCCTGGCCGGATCGTCCAGTGCTGGCCATCGTTGGCGACGGTGCCATGCAGATGAACGGCAACGCCGAGCTCATCACTCTCAAGCAGTACTGGCGGCGCTGGAAAAATCCCTGCTTCGTGGTCATGGTACTGGCCAATCACGACCTCAATCAGGTGACTTGGGAGCAGCGCGCGCTTGCCGGCGATCCGAAATTTGCCGCCGCCCAGGACGTGGAGGATTTTCCCTACGCGCGCTACGCCGAGATGCTCGGTTTCAAGGGCATCCGCGTGGACGATCCGGAGCGCATTGCGGGTGCGTGGGACGAGGCCTTTGCCAGCGACTGCCCGGTGCTCATCGAATTCATCGGCGATCCTGATGTCCCGCCGCTGCCGCCACACATCAGCTGGGCTCAGACCACGGCCTACATGACGGCCTTGGCCAAGGGCGATCCGGACGAGAAAGGCGTCATCGTGCAGACCTTGCGCGATGTGCTGGCCGGGAGCCTGCGTGGGTAACGCGCGCTTGCGCTCCACGCAACATCCTTTGCACGATCTGGCGACAGGCGCTGGACAATACTCCAAGGCCATTGGCTGATTGCCGCGAGGAGAATGACGATGGGCAACACGAATCTTCCCCAGGCTGGCGCCGCCGGTACCGCGAACGGCAGGGATACCTTGAGCGGTGAAGACCAGCTCACGGATCAGGAACGCAAGGAACGCCAGCAGGACGATCAGGGCATCGGTCCGTCGCCGAGTCGACCGAAGAACGCGCCGCCACGAATTCCCGGCCAACTGCGCGATCCCGGGAAAACGCGGAAAGAAAAGCCCGATCAGAATGACCGCGTGGAACGGCCGGCCAGGCACGGTGCGGACGATCCGGAAAACAGTGCCGATCCGGCTGCATTCGGCGGTCACGCGAACACTGGTCATTCCCCTTCGGATGCCACCTGAGAAAAACGTCACAGCTTTTTGCGTCCAGTACTTTCTGGCGCAGCACGGGCGGCGGCGCCCCCACGTGCGTTGGCCTTTGCGCCTGGCTTGCGGTACTGCACGAGTGCAATGCGTGCAGAAGCTGGTCGCGGATTGCTGCGTCGACGAAGCCTCACCGTTGCGTTTGAGCGTGCAGGTCATGCCGAAAACGCTGAGCACTGACGATGCATGTTGTCGCGCTTTCCCATGTTTGCCTCCCAGCCCGGGCGATGACCACGAAGACTATGGGTGACAGTCATTACGCAACGACGAAAGTACCGGCGGATACAGGGTTACCTTTGGAGGAAGAAGCCCATCGCCGTGTCGCCAGCCGTGGACGCACGTTCGTCTACGTACTGCCGTGCCGGGACGAGGACCTGCTGAAGGTTGGTTTCTCGCGCGATCCGCTGGATCGGTTTCGCACGCTGCACCGGCGCTTCTTCGAGTTCTTCGACCTGGAACGCGGCCTGCTTGTCGATACCGACTACCTGCGAGATGCGCGGCGCATCGAACGCCTGTTCATCACCACCTTTGCCGAACAGCGGGCACCGGCGCCGTTGGTGGTGCGCAAAGCCGCAGCCGGTTACACCGAATGGTTTCGCGGTGTGTCGCCGCAGGCCGATGCGCTTGCCCGCCAGCTTTGCGCGGAGCAGGGCTTCAGGCTGCACGCACCGCTGACCACTTGGTTGTACGATCATCTGGCCGAACGCGCAGGCTGGCTGTTCAGCTGGTCCGCACGCATGTTCGAGGCGCTGGAGTACGAGTATTTCAACGCATCGCCGGAAGCTGGACACGGGCTAGGTGAAAGAGCCTTGCGCGACACGCTGGACACCTGCGCCGCGCTGGGCATGGATCTGCAGGCGCTGGTACCCACCGAAGTGTTCGACTGGTATCGCGCCGACGACTATTTCGGTACGCGCTGAAACCGGTGCGGTTATTCCGCTTTTTCGACCGTGGTACGCACTGCGTCGCATTCAGGATGGCCGCATTGGCAGCTGGGGGTCTGATCCGATGTGGGCGATTCCACCCGCTTGCGGCAGTGTTCGCTGCAGTAGGCATCGCCGGAAGGAACCGTGCAGGTACATGCGGGATGGGCACAGCGTTGGTTGGCGGCGGCGTTCATTGAATGACTCCCGTCAGTGTCGGATTGCGGTTCATGACCTCATCCGGCGCGCCCGGCATGTCCAGCTGGCCCCGCAATTGCGTTTGCGTGCAGTGCCGGTAACCATCTGAAGCGAAAGAGCTTGCCTCACTCGCCTGCGGGAGATTGGACTCGCGCGTTCCCGCGCTCGCCAGCGCCATGACTGACAGCAGGGCCTGCCGACCGTAAGGCTTGGGAAGGAATGCCACGTTCAGATCACGTGCCGCGATGGAGGCTTCATTGTGGGCCGAGGTAAGCACGATGGGCATGTGCAGGCCGTTGTCGCGCAGCGTGCGGATGAGCGATATTCCCGTCTGGCCACAGTCCAGGTACATGTCGGCCATGACGACGGTGATGTCCGGTTGCTCACGCGATATCGCGATGCCGGAGGCGAGATCGGGGGCAACAATCACTTCGTACCCGGCGTGATCCAGCAGGAGAGCCGTGATCTCGCGAGTGTCGTTATCGTCTTCGACCAGAAGGACCCGATTGCCAAGCATGCTGCTGACCTCCGTGCACCGTTGCGCACATGAACATCGCACCGGGAGTGTTTTGGAGATGTGAACGGGATCCGCGATTGAACCGATGTCAAGATCCCGCCGGGCCACTCATATGGAGGCACCATGCGCCTGGCGACTCCAGCAAAAAAACGCCATTCGCACCCGTTGCACAGAACTTCGCCGACCATTCGCCTGCAGTGAACGGAGAATTTCATGCAAAGCGGTCCACCACGTACGGTACGGTGTCTGGGTGAGCCTGCGCTGATTCTCGCAGAGCACGACCGGGCTGCGCATGTGCACCTGGCAACGCGGCTGGCGGAACTGCTGCAATTGCCGCTTGGTGATGAATGGATCGACTCGTCACCGGCAACTGCGGGAGGCTACTGGGTACCCTATCAATCGATTTCGTGTGCCCGTGCTGTGGCTTGCGGCATCCGCTGCGTCGACGACCTGTTTGGTGGTGTTGTTCCCGAGTTGTACATGGGCACGAAGGTGATCACTCACGGCTTGATTGCAGCCGCGGCGAAGAGCCCGCCCGGCTGGTGCGAGACGTTTGCGGATGCAGTGGATGATGTGGTGTTGCGTGGTTATTCGGTTTTCGACCGGGACGATCTGGTGCGCGCGGGAAATGCGCTGCTGGCCGAGGGCGACCTGCGCATCAAGCAACCCCACGGCGTCGGTGGCCAAGGCCAGCGGCTCATCACCAACCCCGAGCAACTCGCCAGTTGTCTGTCGCCGGCAGCCAGCGAGAATCTCGCGCGGGATGGTCTGGTGCTGGAGGAACAGCTTGCGGACGTAGTCACGCTCAGTGTCGGCCAGATCCTGTTGGGTGGAGTTTGCACGAGCTATTTTGGCACCCAGCAGTGCACGCCGAACAATCGCGGGGAGACCGCGTATGGTGGATCCGAATTGTGTTGCGTGCGTGGCGGTTTTGATGCGCTCGACCGAGTCGACGTCGACGCCAGCACGCGAATCGCGATCAAGCAGGCGCGGACCTACCATGCGGCAGCATTGCGTTGTTTCCCGGGTCTCATCCTGTCACGGGCGAATTACGATGTGGCGCAGGGCACCGACGCGCACGGACGTTGGCGCTCGGGTGTGCTCGAACAATCCTGGCGCGCCGGTGGCGCCAGCGCCGCCGAGATCGAGGCCGTTGCCATCCTGTTGCGCGAGCCGCACCGTCAGTCCGTGAAAGTCCGCACGGTGGAGCGCTATGGCCATGCCACCGCGCCGTCCGATGCCATCGTGCTGTACCACGGCAACGATTCGCGCAACGGGCCCCTGCTCAAATATGCGGAGGTGATTCCCGATGCAGCTGCATGACAACGCTGTCCATATCAGCGTGCGCGGGGGTGATATCGCCGGGACACTGGTTTCGCCGCCGGCGTTGCTGCCTGGCGTGCTGCTGGTGCACGGCTGGGGTGGAAGCCAGCAGCAATACCAGCAACTGGTCAGGGAACTGGCGTCGCTGCGTTGCGTCTGTCTGACCTTCGACATGTCCGGACACGTTGCCACCCAGTCGCGACGGGAATCCGTCACGCGCGAGGACAACTTTGCCGACATCGTGGCGGCATACGATTTCCTGACTGCACATCCGCAGGTCGATCGTGGCGCCATTGCAGTGGTCGGCAGCAGTTACGGAGGTTATCTCACCGCATTGCTGACCGAGGTACGGCTCGTGACGTGGTTGGCATTGCGCGCACCAGCACTGTACAAAGACACCGAATGGCAGATGCCCAAGCATCTGTTGCATCGCGCGCAGAATCTGTCCCACTACCGCCAGTTGCGTATCGCCGCGTCGCGAAATCGTGCCCTGCGCGCTTGTGCCGCTTTTCGTGGCGACGTATTGCTGGTGGGATCGGAATGCGACGAGATCGTGCCCGGCCCGGTCCTGGCCAACTACCGGCAAGCATGCATCAACGCATCCTCGCTGACGTCCCGTACGATCGCCCGGGCCGATCATGCGCTCTCGGACGAGTCCAGCCGCCGCAGTTACGTCTCGATTCTGCTGAACTGGCTTGAGGAAATGTTGACGGGTGCGCGCGGCAATCCACGCTCGAGCGCCTGATGCTCACGCCCGCACGCACAGCGAAATGGCGACGATCGCCAGCAATCGTGATCCCGACGATGTCCGGCGGTGTCGGTGGGCGGGGGCGGTGGAATCGGTGCGATGAAATCCGTGGCGACCAGGATGGACATTCGCATCGGACGCAAGCCAGAAGCAGTGCTATGACAAGGAAGCTTTCAATGCTGCTGCCAGTGCGGCGTCTCCATTGAGCAGATCCTCCCAGCTGATTGCTACGCCCTTCCGGTGTCCCTTTTTCACGAGTTTCATGCCGAAGGGATCGATGGTCAATGTATAGCGGCGATCGGCGATAACCAGCTCCCGCCGCAGCGGTTTGTCCAGTCGGGTCATGTCTGCGTCCTCACGAGGCGCGTACTGTGCGGTGCGGCGTGGTTGCCGGAGTTCAAATCTAGCCAAACGATGTGAAACCCGGGTCACGCAACCGCTACTCACGGCGATATCGCACAAATATCACGCGGGCTCGGCGTGGAAGGGACGACGATCGGGGACGCTCACGTGAGAAGCCCGCCATGAATTTGCGTTTTCGTTCATTTGCACCCGAGGATCTGGCAAACGCTCACCCGTCCGAGGGTGATCCTGAATATCAGCCGCCCGATCCGCCACCACCAGCCTATCCCGATCCGACTGGACCCAAAGAGCCGCCCGACCCCGAGTTGCCGCCCATTGAGCCCCCGCCCGATCCTGATCGATCACCTCCGCGCGCGCGAAGTTTCACTTTGTCGCGCCGCCCGGGCGCTGACCGGATTCTGCCCCGTGGATAAGGAGCCTACGGACGACGGCAAGCGCCTGTGGCCACCAGACGGCTATTTGCGACTGAATCGTGAGGCTGAACAAAGCAGGGTGGCGTGCACTTGCACGGAGGGATGTCGCCACTGCAAGGGCGAGTGTGGCTGCGAAGCATGCGCACTGGGCTGGCTGATTTATCAGGATGATCAGGCGCTCTGGGATGAGAATGGCGATCTGGTCAACGTGGTTGACCTGGGAGGCGCCTGGAACCGCGTCGCGGACCCCCGTCAATTGCGTCTGCGCTTTTACGCTGAAGAGAAGTGAAGCTGCCGAACCGGTGTTCAGGCCACAGGCACCCTTTTCGAAATGGATCATGCATGTTCCGGCATGCCAGCCGACCATGACCCGCACGTGGCACAGAAGTGGTCCGTACCGACAGGGTGGCAAGGCGAATCCCGCCGCAACGAGCAATGAAGTAGAGCGACAGATACCCGTCGACGACATGCGGCGGCTTACGTGTTCCTGAAAATTTGGCGTGAAGCTTAATGGGGTACCGAAACGCGCTCGGCGACCAGCGCCTTCAACGAGCGGGCATCAGTAGCCTCGATGTCCGCCTGCGCCACGATGCCGCGTATGACCCCCTCTGCATCCACGACGGGTACGCGACGAATCTGCTGTCCGGCCATCAGGTTGGCACAATCCTCCAGGCTGCCATCCTCGGTCATCGTCAATGCCGGCGCGGTCATGCAGGACTCTACCGTCATGTCCTGCGGGTTGATGCCGGCGGCCACGCAGCGCAGCACGATGTCGCGGTCGGTAATCACACCCACGACATGCCGATCCATGTCGACCACCGGGATTTCCCCCACATCCTCCTCAAGCATCAGCCGCGCAGCGTTGCGTACCGGCACGCTGGCCTGGCAGACCCGCGGATCACGTGTCATGACGTGCTGGATGTTCATGTATTTCTCCTGTCGTGGGAAGAACGCGACCGTGTGTGCGCACCAATTGGCAGTGCGAAGCTTGCCCCGCCGTGGTTGAAGAAAAGGCATGCGAAATGTCAATGCCGGCGGCAGCGGTTCATGTGGCCAACCGCTGGTCCAATCGGCTGGAGCCGATGTGGAGGCGTTCAGTCGGGCTGATCACCGCGCACGCGAAATGCCAGGCTGATGCGTGGCTCCACCGGCGTGCGCTGCTTGGGAATGGCATGGTCGTAGTGCAGTTGGGTGGCCCAGCTCATGACCAGCAGGCTGCCGGCCTCCAGGTCGACTTGCAGCACATGGCGCGGTGGCTGCTTGGCGCGGATGGTCATGCGCCGGGTGGCGCCAAGCGAGAGCAGGGCGATCGGTTGTCCCCGCACGAGATCAGCCAGCTTGTCGTTGTGTGGTGCGACACTGTCATGTTGGTCGCGATAGAGGTTGAGACCAACGCTGTCGAACGGTGCAGCCACCACCGTGGCCACGGCGATCCGCGCCTCACGCAAGGGCAAAGGCAGGTCCGGAGCATCCAACCGGAAGTGCGCACGCAGCCGCGGTACGTCCACTTCGCGTTCGTACATCAGCCGCCGTCCGCCTTTCCAGGCCACCTCCCGTTGCAGTTGCTCGAACCAGGTTTGCGCAGTGGCGCGGTTCACCAGTTCGGGGATCAGCTCAATCACGCCACTCGCATCATCGAGCAGGCGTTGGGGTCCACCGCCGAACAGGCTCAACTGCGCCATGGCCGTGTCCATCGCGGGACAGCGCCACGCGTGTGAAAACCGGCTTCGCTCATGACGTCAGCTCGTTCGAGTCCTGCTCGATGGCCTGGCGCCGCGCCCGCCAGGTTTCGGCAGTCTGCGGCTTGATGAACAACGAGACGATTTCCGGGTGGGTGACCTTGGCCTGCTTTTCGATGCGGTTGATGCAGGCTTCGATCTGCGGCGTGGTCAACGCGTCCTCGAATTCGGCGCTCAGCGTCGCGACCACCTGGCTGGGCCCCATCTGCACGGTCAGCACGCCGTTGGCGCAGCGCACGCCCGCATCCCCCGCAGCGATCGCGAGGATCGCATCGCTTACTGCGGGGTGGGCAGGCTCACCAATCAGCAGCCCCTTGGTTTCCCGCGCGAGCAACATCGCCGACGTGGCCAACACGCCAGCGATGCCGATGGATGCGACGCCATCCAGCATTGGCTGATCGAGCAGTTGCGCGCCGAGCAGGCCAGCCAGCGCCACCAACAGACCGAGCAGCGCTGCGCTGTCCTCCAGCAGGACAGTGAACGTGGAGGGATCCTTGCTCAGGCGGAATGCCTCGAAATAGCCCAGGTGTCCCTTGCGTGCGCGAAACTCGCGCAATGCCACGTACCACGAGGTCCCTTCGAACACGAACGACACCGCCAGCACCAGGTAATTGATCAGCGGGCGTTGGACTGGCTCCGGTTGGCGGATGTGCATCACGCCCTCGTAGAACGACACCCCGGCACCCATCGCCAATACCAGCAACGCGACGATGAAACTCCAGAAATACAGTTCCCGCCCGTAGCCAAACGGATGGCTGCGATCGGGCGGCGTGGCGGCCCGACGCAGCCCGTAGAGCAGCAGCAGTTCGTTGACTGTATCGACCAGCGAATGCACGCCCTCGCTGAGCATCGCCGAACTACCCGAGATCGTGGCCGCCACAAACTTCGCAATCGCGATCATCAGGTTGCCGCCGAGCGCAACGTAGACGACTTTGTGCGAACCGGAGGCAGCCATTGGTCAATCCTTCGTATACAGCTTCTGGCAACGCACGCAGAAAAAACTGCGGCGATGCGTCTTGCCGAGATATGCGCGTTGCAGGGGAATGTCATGGCGCGGGCAGCGTCCGCGGTTGTGCACCAGCCAATGCCTGGTCAGCACGTAAGCCCGCTTCCAGGCCAGAAACTCGAACGTGTAGACGCGGGCCTGTTCCACCAGCTGGCGCAGCTTGTAGGCGGACAGCGCACCGATCGTGGACAGCGGGTGGACGCGAATGCGGAACAGCACCTCGTTCTTGATGATGTTGCCGACGCCGGCAAACACGGTCTGGTCGAGCAGGGCGTCGCAGACCAGGGTGCACGGCATCGCGCGGAGTTTTGCCCGTGCCAGCCGCGGGTCCCAGTGGCCCGACATCACGTCGCCGCGCCAGTCGTACAGCGTGTCCAGCTCGCCCTCCAGCAGGCGCACTGAGCAGTTGTAGAAGTTGAGTTCGCCCGCGTCGAAACCCAGGCCGAGTCGCGGGGCGATATCCCGTCCTGCGTCGATGCGGTAGCTGCCGAACATCAACAGATGTATGCGCACCGTCAGCTCGCCGGACAACTCGATGAGGAACTGCTTGCCGAAGCTGCGCAGGGCAAGCACGCGGCGGCCAGGCAGTCGCTGCAGGTCGATTTTTGCATTGCCTTCAGCACGCCGGATGGTCCGCCCGGCAAACGCCGAAGCTTGTTCGCGCAAGATGAAGATAGAGGGACCTTCCGGCATCAAAGTTTTCCAACCGCGTGGGATGGTCACTGTGCGACGCGCTACGAGCACAGGAAGTGAAGCGGGTCAGTTGGTGCCCACGGCGTCGCCGAGACGTTCGAGCAGATTCAGTGCGTTCGCCGTAGCGTGACCCAGCGCCGTGTTGTCGAATATGCACCAGCGCTGGACATTGCTGTGGTCCGGGCGCCGCAATCGGCGCTCGATCCGGCGCAGGGCTTCGTCGGAGTAGGTGTCGTAATAGATCCGCGGCGAGCCGTGCAGACGGAAATACTGCAAACGGCGGTCACCCGCCGGAACCGCGGCCCGGGGATGTCGCGCGGGATCGGCGGCCACCCGCGCGATGCCCCGTTCATGCAAGGCGCGGCCCACCGCTGGATGCAACCACGAACGATGCCGTGGTTCGCAGGCTACCGGCCCCCGATGCAGCCGCACCAGCTGATCGAAGAACGGCAATACCTCCAGGGGTTGGTAAACCAGGCTTGGCGGCAACTGCAGCAGCAGGCAGCCCAGCTTCGACCCCAGTTCGTCGACCTGACCCAGAAATATTTGCAACGCTGCCCCGGCGTCGCGCAGGCGAGCCTCGTGGCTGATGGTGCGCGGCATCTTCACCGCGAACCGGAAACTCGCTGGCACGCTGGTCGCCCAGCGCCGCCAGGTTGCCGGTCGATGTGGTCGATAGAACGAGGAGTTGATCTCGACGCCGTTGAACCGCTGCGCATATCGCTCGAGATGGCTTTTCCCATCGGGAAAGTGGTCAGCCAGGGCGACCGGAATCGACCAGCCGGCGCAACCAATGTACAGCGCGGGAAGGCGAGGAGCTGGATCGGGTATGGGCTGCACGGCTGGCAGTGTGCTTTGGGCAAGCGCATAGTGGACATCGGAAGATTGGATATGGCGTCGTGAGACGGTTGTGAATCCATTGCACCGCACGGCAGACTCCCAGTCGACACAGGATGGATGCAGCTTTCCCGTAGTGGGGTCGACCAGATGACCATGCTGGAAAACGAGGTGACGTCCACCGCAGGCGGCGCGGGGTTCATCGGCTCAAGCCGGGCCCTGCTCGAAGCGATGCCGATGCCGGCCTACCTGTGCGACGACCATGATGTGGTCGTTGCCTGCAATACGAAAGCTGCGGCGCTATGGGGTGGTGCACTGCAGATCGGTGAGAGCGACCAGGCGCTGTGGAGCATTGCTGCACTGTCGTCACATGCGTCAGACGCAGTGCCCGATGCCCCGACCAAACCGCTTGCTGATGATCCGCCTGCAATCGACGACGTTGAGATCATGCTTGCAACCGCGATGGGCGAGCGGTTGCGGGCTTTCGCCAGCGTATCCCGATTGATGGATGGCGAGGTTTCTTCCGGAATCTTCCTCAAGTGCTTCCGGGTGATCCAGCCCCGGGGCGATGCGGACGATCTCTTCGAGAATGGCGTGGTGGGACTGCGCCTGGTTGGACCAGACGGGACAATATTGCGCGCGAACCAGGCGGAACTCGACCTGCTTGGCTATCGACACGACGACTATGTCGGTCACCAGCTCGGCGAGTTCGATGCCGATGGCGACAGGTTGGGCCGGCTGCTCGAGCGGGTGCGCGCGGGCGAATCGGTCAACAAATACCCGGCCCGCATGGTGGGCGCTGACGGACGCGTGCGGGACGTGCAGATCAGCTCCAGCGGGCGCTTTCTTCGTGGCGAGTTTCTTCACTCGCGCTGCTTCACCGTCGATGTCTCCGAGCAGGAACGGCTGAGCCGGGCACTCCGGAAACGCGATCAGCTTTCCCGGCAACTGCTGCAGGCGCTGCCGATGGCGATCTATACCACCGATGCCGCCGGGAAGATCACGTTTTTCAACGAAGCGGCGGTCGACTTCGCAGGGCGCCAGCCCGTGCTGGGCGAGGAATGGTGCGTCTCGTGGAAGCTGTTCCAGCTCGACGGTACGCCGCTGCCTCACGATCAATCCCCCATGGCCATTGCGATCCGCGAGGCGCGGGCGATGCATGGCGAGATGGGGATTATCGAACGGCCCGATGGCAGCCGGCGCATTTTTGCCGCCCATCCGACACCATTGTTCGACGACGACGGCAGCCTGATCGGCGCGGTGAACGTGCTGGTCGACATCACCGAACAACAGGAAACCGAGCGGGCTTTGCAGGACCTCAATACCCGGCTGGAACAACGGGTTCTCGAACGCACCCGCGTCGCGGAAGCGACATTCATGGACCTGCACCGCAGCGAACGCAATTTCGCGTTGCTGGTGGGCAGCGTGACCGACTA